>JANXYV010000106.1 GCA_025355875.1 Prolixibacteraceae bacterium
GAGCCTACTTCCGTTTTACTTGATATTGCAAAGTTAAGTTGTAATTTAGAAACTCGATAAAATGATTAAAATAAACACCATTCTTTTTGTCCACATGAACAAAACAGCCTTAAAATACCATTCTTTTTGTCCACTACGCCCAAACCTTGCAAAATGCGGGACTCAATTATACCCGCATTTTCATGGGTCCGTATTCCGAAATAGGTGATAAAACCTTCGGAATCAGCAATAACACCATGAATCCAAATCCGGAAAGCTGGCTCACACCTTGGGTGAAAAATCCGGAATCGAACAAATACGATCTGGATACCTGGAACGACGCATTCTTCAGCCGCCTGAAAGACTTTGTCTCTGCCGCATCCGAAAAAGGAATAGTGGTGGAAATAACGATTTTCACCTCGTATTATTCCAATCACCAGTGGTCGGTTAGCCCATTTCATCCGAAAAACAACATTCAAGGTATTGATTCCATTTCCTTCAAACAGGTGAATACCCTGAATAATGGGAAACTACTGGCCATTCAGGAAAAATACGTCCGCAAAATCGTGAGCGAATTGAATTCTTTTGGAAATCTCTTTTTCGAAATTCAAAACGAACCCTGGGCCGACAATCCTCAGTTTTTGGAGAAAATTGCTGAAACCGACACCATGACCCACCAGGCCAAGTGGCAGCGGATTGTAGAAATTGGGAATAAACAATCGCTCAACTGGCAAAAGAAAATTGCTGCTGTAATTGCCGACGAAGAATCACAACTTCCCAACAAACACCTGATTGCCCAGAACATCAGCAATTTCAGAAATAAGATCGAAAACCCCGATCCCAACGTGTCCATATTCAACTTTCATTACGCATATCCGGAGGCCTCAGCACAAAACCTGGGTTTAGGCAAGGTGATCGGGCTCGACGAAACCGGTTTTATGCCGCATCAGGACATTCATTACCGGTCGCAGGCCTGGAAAATGTTGCTGGCTGGCAGTGCTTTGTATAATAATCTCGACTATTCGTTTACGGTTGGTTCGGAAGACGGCAGCAATGCCATCGATGCCGGAACGCCCGGTTGGGGAGGCGTGGAGTACCGCAAACAGGTAAAAATCATGAAGGATTTCGTGGAAAACCTGGATTTTATCCGAATGAAACCTGACAATTCCATTTTGAAGACGGTCCAAGGAACTGTTGCCTACTACCAGGTTTTAACTGAACCTGGGAAACAGGTTGCTATTTATATGGAAAAGGCAGATGGAGCAACAGTTCAGCTCACTATCTCGGACGGCGAATACCGGATGGAATGGCTCAACCCGAATACAGGATTCATTCAAAAAACTGGGAAGGTTGTTGTCACAGGTGGAAAGACTGAACTACCCTGTCCGGATTGGGCAGAAGACTTGGTGTTGAAAATGGTGAGGTGAATCTGAACCCGGGATATTTACATATCCCAAGCTGTATAGCTCATGGACACCTATTGAAATTTATAAATTGACAGAATCTTATGAACCGAAAACTTATTTTGACCAGCCTCTTCCTTTTTCTGATTATTCATCTTTTTTCACAGGAAAAGGAAGTTTTAATCTACCATCCCATTCAAACCGACACCAACGGGAAAATTGTTCCCTGGTATGACAACAATCCAGGGAAATCGTTCGACCACGTAATCGGGCTGGTCTGGAATTTCTGGGATAAAATGAGAACCGATTTGAACGGCCTTCCCTATTACATGAATCATCAGGTCTGGAATGGGAAATTTAATGATCCCCGCGGAATTGGCGGCGACCAGTTTGCCATGGCGCTTTCTTCGTGGCAGTTGTATTACCAGTACAGCGGAAACGAACGGGTAAAAGCAAACATGTATTTCATCGCCGACTATTATCTGTCACATGGATTTTCATCGCCTGAAGCCAAATGGTCCAACATTCCGTTTCCATACAATACTTTGATTTATTCCGGAAAATACGACGGCGACATGCGTAACGGTAAAAATGTGGCTCAACCCGATAAGGCCGGTTCTTTCGGACTGGAGCTGGTTCATTTGTACAAAATGAGCTCGGGTTACAACGTGAGCGAAAACACGAATTATCTCGAGGCAGCCGTCAACATTGCCAATACGCTGGCCGATCACATTCGCGAAGGCAATCTGAACTACTCACCGCTGCCGTTTAAGGTGAATGTGAATACCGGTGATATTGTCCTGCTTCGCAACCACGATTTTACGGGAACCTGGATCGACAGCGCTGGTTATACAAGCAACTGGGCACCTACCATGCAGTTGTTTCTTGATTTGACAGCCTTGAAAAAAGGCCGGACAGAAGCCTACCAAAAATCTTTTCAGACATTGCTGAACTGGATGAAAAAATATCCGATGAAGGAAAACAAATGGGGACCGTTTTTCGAAGATGTGGACTGGTGGAGCGAAACACAGATCAATGCCATGACTTTTGCCCGGTTTATCATGGAACATCCTGAATATTTTCCGGATTGGAAAAGTGATGTGCAGAAGATCATCAAGTGGTCGCATGAAACGTTTGGCAACAAGACCTGGATTAAATACGGCGTGACCGTGACGAACGAACAGACTGTTTATCAGGCGCCGGCCAACAGCCATTCATCACGTCAGGCGGCCGATGAATTGCTTTTTGTAAGCTTGACTGGCGACAGCAGCATGTACAAAAATGCGGTCAGAGAGCTGAATTGGGCAACTTACATGGTTGATTTCGATGGCAAGAACCGATTTCCGGGCGATGAGCCCTGGCTAACCGACGGATATGGAGATTATGTACGGCATTACCTTCGGGCCATGGACGCCATTCCTTCGCTGACTCCACCGGGCCAGGATCATCTGCTTTCGTCCACTTCGGTCATTCAACAGGCTGATTATGAAGGATGCCTGAAAAAATTCTTCGGACTTAATTTTGAAGACGTTGACAGCAGTAAAGTGAAATTGTTTTACCGGACCTACGAAGCAAAAGGAATAGAAAAATTAAAGCTGAAAGCAAAACCATCGGTAGTTCTTATCGAAAATAAACCAATGGTTGAAACAAACAATGGCGAAGGATATGAATGGAACCCAATGTCCGGCGGAGGATTACTTACCATTCGAAGAGAAAATGGACGGAAAATAATAGTGCTGAATTAATATCATTGAAGGACGAAGGTTTTACCCAAGTAAGGTTTCAGAAGTTTTTTAATGTCGGGTCCAAAGGCAATCTTTGAAAGATAAAAACTAAGCGACAATAAACATCAAAATAGAATAATCGTGCAAGAAATAGAGATTAAGAAAGTAAGTCTGGCGGAGCTGGATGAACTGCGGGCGATTGGCATTCAGACTTTTCAGGAAACATTTGCGGAAATTAATACCGCTGAAAACATGAAAAAGTATCTGGAAGAAAGTTTTAATCCCGATCAGTTGAGCTTAGAACTGGGGAATCCTGACTCCGAATTTTATTTCGCCATCTTCGATAAACGCGTAATCGCCTATCTGAAACTTAATTTCGGACTCGCACAAACCGAGCTTCAGGAGCAGAATTCCATGGAAATCGAACGAATTTATGTGCTGACAGAGTTTCACCGAAAACGAATTGGACAGGTCTTGTATGATCATGCCATGCAAATTGCCCGGCATCGGAATTTGGGAATGGTTTGGTTGGGGGTTTGGGAAAAGAACGAAAAAGCCATCGGTTTTTACCGGAAGAACGGTTTTGTCGAATTCGACAAACACATTTTCAAGCTGGGCGATGACGTGCAAACTGACTTGATGATGAAGCTTAACCTAGGCTAGGACTTGCGAGTGGTTTGACCAATGTTTCCATCGAATGCGTTGGATTATTCATCAATCAAACCAGCCGCTTCCTGAGTCATTCAAAAAAAATTGTAATCTGGATTATTTGTTCAGCCAAATTCGATGTCCTTATTTCGAAACAAACAATGCTGTGTACTTATCGCGGTAATAATAAGCCAGAAACAGGTTCATCAGCATCAAAACTGCAGCCATTCCTATTCCTGAAGGATCCATAAAAATGTGAAACATTAAGATATTCAGCATAATCGGAAAAATAACAACTGAGGCAAGCGCAACAAACCTTCCGGATAAAAATGCAATGGCACAAAGGAGTTCAAAAACTTTAGCAGTGGGCACCAGATAAACCGAGGCGGCGATTCCTTCCATAAAAATTTTTGCGTTGCCTGTCATAGCAGGTTCTGGCATTAGTTTAAAGAAAAATGAGATGGATGCGAAGGCAAACATCAATCCTAAGAGGATTCGGACAATAATTACTGCTATTTTCATACATTTTGATTTTGAAATTATTACTGTTTATGAAATGATCATTACGAGGATTATTCCAGATATTCTTTCAATGCCCTGCCAATAATCGAACTCCATCCTTTCGCAAAATTTTCTTTTGAAAGATCGGGATTGTCGGTGGGAAATGAGCTCAATCCTTCATGCTTCAGTCTCAGTTTGGTATGATTACCTTCTGGAAAAAGTTCGAATGAAACCACTGTATAGCCGCTTATACCTTCGTATTGCCATGAATAGCTTATCATCCGAAGGGGAATCACCTCAATTATTTTGCAAATATGATGGTATTGACGATCTTCAGTGGGACCACCCCAAAAGCGAAAATCGCAACCGACTTCAGGTTGAAACTCCGGAAGGTCGAAATACCAGGATTTCATCTTTTCCTTGTTGGTTATGGCCTTCCATGTCTTTTCCAAAGGAGCACGATAGATGTGTTCAATCACAAATTCACTGCTTTTCGTCATTGGAAGATTTATTTTTCGAGGATCGACTTAAGGTTTGAAAGACCTGTTGACAGGTCGTTTCCGATCATTTTCTCCATATTCATAAACAAAAGCATCAGGTTCATCGGATATTTCATTTTGCTGTCGAAACCCCATTTGACCTTTGTTTCATTCGCCGAAATAGGTTCCGTAGTCATATAGGCACTTGCCACCCCGGCAAATGGTTTTATAAACCTGATTTCAAAGTCGATGCGCTCGCTCAGTCTGATTTTTTTGATTTCCTGTTCGCCTTTTCCTACATTTTTTTGATTGCTTTCCCAGGTTGAAACGAACCCAATCGTACCGTCAGTTCCCAGATACTCTTTTTTCATGTTGGGATCCATCAAGGCCCATTTGCTGAAATTATCCTGATTTTTAAGTAGTTTCAGGTAATCAAAAACTTCCTGTTTGGTTTTGCTGATGTTAATTTCGCTTACGACTGCATATTCTTTTTTTACAATTGCTGCGATAATCAATACCAAAATGAGTAGCCCCAGAATTCCAAGTAAAGTGTAAAGAATAAGATTCATGACATGAATTGTTTAAGATTGAATATCAAATGTTTTTGGAACGAACTTTATAACAAACCACGATGACAGAATGTTGAGTCCTGCTTTCTATTATTTTCCATGTAATTTTTCTGTTACGATTGATTGTTGGCAAGATAATTAAGAATATAACGAGCTTGTTTAAGCTTATTTTTGCCGGTAAAAGATTTAGATTGAAGCTATGAATATCAGATATGCTGTCATCGGAACTGGTGCTTTGGGAGGTTATTACGGCGGAAAGCTGGCCAGGGTGGGGAAGGACGTTCATTTTTTGTTCCGGAGTGATTTTGAATATGTTCGTGAAAATGGACTTCAGGTGGATTCGGTCAACGGTGATTTTTGGCTGAAAGAAATCAATGCCTATAGAAAGTCGGAGGATATGCCGTTCAGCGATGTGATTTTGGTATGCCTGAAAACCACAACAAATCATCTTCTTCCTGAACTGCTTAAACCATTGCTCCATGCGGGAAGTATAGTGATCATGCTTCAAAACGGACTGGGAGTGGAAGAAGACCTTTCGGCCCGGATGCCTGAGCTGTCAATCGCCGGTGGACTGGCATTCATTTGTTCGAACAAAATCGGACCGGGACACATTCAGCACCTCGATCTTGGGAAACTCATTTTAGGTTCATATAAGGATTGTGAACCTGAAATTCTGAAAATGGTAGTCAATGATTTCCTGGAAGCCGGAATTCCTTCGGAAATGGCTCCGGATCTGAATCTCGCACGATGGCAGAAACTGGCATGGAACATTCCGTTCAGCGGAATGACGGTTGTTTTAAATAACGATACTGAACAGTTGATGACCAATGAATCAACCCGGATTCTGTGCAGGGAAATTATCCTGGAAGTGATTGCTGCCGCCAATGCATGCGGTGCTTCATTGAGTGAATTGCTTGCTGATAAAATGATCGACATGACCCGTATGATGAAACCTTATGCACCAAGCATGAAACTGGATTTCGACTTTCGCCGTCCGATGGAAATTGAGTATATTTACTCAAAGCCTATCCAGATTGCACGCGAGGCAGGTTTTGAGATGAAAAAGGTTGCCATGCTTGAAAAACAGCTTCTTTTTATACAGGAAAGTTGGTAAATACACAATACCCATGAATAAACGGCTTTTTATCGGTATTCCAATCGAATCGGAGAAAGCAGTTCGGTTTGACATGCGATGGAGAAATAATCCGGAGCTGAATATCAACCGGATAAACTGGACAACGCCGCCAAACTGGCATATGACTCTTTTCTTTCTTGGCGATACTCCAGGTTCCAAAATCGGTTTATTGGAACATTTGATTGATCAGTCATTTAATGGGATATCAGCTTTCAATACCAAACTCGATGGAGTCGGCTTGTTCCCGGATTTCCGTCACCCTAAAGTGATGTGGATGGGATTGGAGAATGTGGAACCACTTTTGCCTTCACGAAACAGTCTGGGAGAACTACTTTTGCAAAATCAAATTAATTTCGATAATAAAACTCTCAAACCTCATCTCACCATTGCCCGGGTAAAACAATTGACCAATCAGGAGTCAATCCTTTCCTGGTTTCAGGAATACCAGAAAACGAATTTTGGAATGATTAAAATCGATAGGATCGTTCTTTATGAAAGTGTTTTAAACCCGGGAGGTCCGGAATACAAGTCCGTCTATCAATGCCTATTGAAGGATGATAAATGATAAAGATCCGATGATATGAATTCATCGGATCTTTATGCAGTTTAATTTCGATCAAAATACTTCGTGTGCAACAATTCGTGTGAGAGGTGGCTCAAAGGTTGCTTCAGAAACTCTTCATAAATCTGTATCACTTCCGGATTTAGGTGTGATTTGCGGAGTTGTTTGCCCTCGTCTTCAGCATATATAGCTCCGATTCGTTTTCTCCGGATTTCGTTGGTGGTAAAACGAGGTTGTCCTCCACCGCCAATGCAACCTCCCGGACAAGTCATCACTTCAATGAAATGAAACTCTTCTCCGGCCCGCATGGCTTCAATGATATTTTTCGCATTTCCCAATCCGTGTGCAACACCAACTTTCAATTCCACCCCTTCCAGAAAACTCCAGGCTGGCAGGCAACCTTCAATTTTGAGGGAGGCTTTTTTCACTCCTTCCAATCCAATTACGGGTTGAAGGTGAAGATTTTCGACTGGCAATTCCCTACCGGTAACAATTTCGTATGCTGTTCGCACAGCAGCTTCCATCACTCCACCGGTGTTGGCGAAAATATCAGCTGCGCCTGAACCGCTGCCCATCGGTGAATCCATCACATCATCCTGCAAGGCTTTGAAATCAATTCCTGTTTGTTTGATCATCCGCGCCAGTTCGCGGGTTGTCAATACATAATCAACATCCTGAAATCCGCTGTCGTTCATTTCCGGACGCTGTGATTCAAATTTCTTGGCGGTGCACGGCATTACCGAAACAACGACGATATCTTTCGGATCGACACCTGCTTTTTTTGCATAGTAGGTCTTGGCCACAGCGCCAAACATTTGCTGCGGCGATTTGCAGGTTGAAATATTGTCCAGAATCTCAGGATAGAAATATTCAGCATATTTAATCCATCCGGGTGAGCAGGAGGTGAATTGCGGCAAGGCAACCTGTTGTTTGTCAACCAGCGCTTTTTTCAAACGGGTTAACAATTCGGTTCCTTCTTCCATGATGGTCAGGTCGGCCGTGAAATTTGTGTCAAAGACACGGTCAAAACCAAGAAGACGGAGTGCTGAAACCATTTTACCGGTAACCCTGGTGCCTGGTTCGTACCCAAAACATTCGCCTAAAGCTGCCCGAATGGCGGGAGCTGTCTGCACAACCACAAATTTTTTGGGATCTTCAATGGC
Source organism: Prolixibacteraceae bacterium (assembly GCA_025355875.1). Classification (GTDB taxonomy): domain Bacteria; phylum Bacteroidota; class Bacteroidia; order Bacteroidales; family Prolixibacteraceae; genus Aquipluma. The sequence continues at coordinate 8,164 of JANXYV010000106.1, forward strand.
TTCCCAAACAAAGTCGATGTGTTCTTTTTCGGTGATCGCACCAACCGGACAAATGGCGGCACATTGACCGCATTGAACGCAGGCTACACCATCCAGATGCTGATCGAAAGCAGGACCTATTTTCGATTCAAAACCTCTTCCCTGTGCAAACAACGAACCAACTCCCTGAATTTCATTGCAAACCGTCATGCATCGGCGACATTTGATGCATTTGCCCGAATCACGGACCAGAGCAGCAGTGCTGTCGTCAATAAAAGTTTTCAGGGTTTCTCCCGGAAATGCAATTTCCATGATGCCCATTTCGGTGGCCAACTGCTGCAATTCGCAATCTTCATTCCGCACACAGGTTTTGCATTCGCCACAATGTTCCGAAATCAACAATTCAACCACAAATTTTCGTGCTTCCCGCACATTTCTGGAGTTGGTCGTGATTTTCATTCCTTCGAGCGCAGGTGTGGTACAGGAAGCAACCATGTTGCGGGCGCCTTCCACATCGACCATACAAACCCTGCATGCCCCTTTAGGAAATTGATTTTCGACATGGCAAAGGGTTGGAATACGGATTCCGGCCTTCGCCGCCGCATCAAAAATCGTGCTGCCCTCGTTAACCTCTACTGCTTTTTTGTTAATATATACTGTTGTCATAGTTTTAGAATTTGGTATTATTTTGATCCGTAATCACATCTCAGGCATCTTCTGGCTTGTCGGATGGCTTCGCCTTCGGGCCAAACCAATTCCACTTCATCAAAATTGTGCATGCGTCGGGCAGCACTAAGCATGACCATGTGAGTTCGCGGATATTTTGCCGGATCAGCTTCCGGATCGAAGAAGGTGTCGTTATGTTTTTCCTTCCGCCAGAAATCGTGTTTGTCTCCCGTCAGGAATAAATCGATTCCCACTGCAGCGCGCTCTCCGGCAGCCACGGCTTCAATTACCGACGACGGACCGGTAGCAGCATCACCTCCTGTAAATATCCATTTTTGGGAAGTCTGTCCCGTTTGTTTGTCGTATTTTATTTGTGATTTACCAATTAAATCAAGAGGTATTCCATCCGCAATGCTTTCAACATCCAGTGTCTGGCCGGTGGCGACAATAATCTGGTCGGCTTCCATGGTGAATGATTCATCGCTTTCAACCGGTTTACGGCGTCCGCTGGCATCAAATGCGCCAAGTTTCATCCTCACGCAAAGCACTCCGGAAACTTTTCCGTTTTCGGTCAGGATTTCTTTCGGATTGGTCAGTGTGAAAAGTTCGATTTTTTCTTCGACTGCGGCATCAATTTCCTCAGCCCAGGCTGGCATTTCTTCCTGGGTACGGCGATAAACTACGTTAACTTTTTCAGCGCCCAAACGAACGGCAGTCCGCGCTGCATCAATGGCTGCATTTCCACCTCCAACCACGATGATCCGTTTGCCAATCGGGACAGAACCACGAAGGTTATAAGTTTGAAGGAATTTCAAGGCATCGACCACACCTTCGCTGTCGATTCCCGGAATCTTAGGCTTGATGCCTTCAGGATTTCCAACTCCGATGAAAACACAATCGTAACCTTCGTTTTTCAGGGAATTCAGGGTAAAATCGGTACCAAGTCGTTTCCCGGTCTGAATGTCGACGCCCATATTTTCAATCATACGGATTTCACGGGCGAGGATTTCCCTCGGCAGCCGGTATGATGGGATAGTCTGAACCAGCATTCCCCCGGGACGTTGCTCGGCTTCGAAAACTTTAGGTTTGTAGCCAAGCCGGGCCAAAAAATAGGCACAGGATAAACCAGCAGGACCAGCGCCTATGATGGCGATTTTCTTCTGACTGTTTACAGCATTTTCGCGCATTTCAGGAAGCTGGATGGTGATTTCCTGATCGACCATGAATCGTTTTACCCCACGAATCGAAACGGATGCGTCGAGGCTTGTCCGACGGCATTTGTCTTCGCAGGTATGGAAACACACCCGGGCACAAACAGCAGCAAACGGATTGCGTTCGCGGTGTAGTTTCAGCGCTTCGGCATATCGTTTTTCGCCGGTAAGTGAAATGAATCCGGGAACGTCGACACCGGCGGGACATGCACTCTGGCAGGGGGCGCGCACCAGTTTGGCGCAAACACCGGCCTCGCATTTGTGTTCCATGATGTGCATCTCGTATTCATGCCTGAAATATCGTAAAGTCGAGAGTACGGGGTTTGGTGCTGATTGGCCCAATCCACACAAGGACGTTTGCTTGATCCAGTGTCCAAGCCGTTCCAGTTTCTCAATATCTTCCGGGACTCCATGTCCGGTTGTGATTCGTTCGAGGATTTCGAACATTCGTTTTGTGCCCACGCGGCACGGTGTACATTTTCCACAAGATTCTTCAGTTACAAAGTCAATAAAAAATTTAGCTACATCAACCATGCACGAGCCTTCGTCCATGACCACCAGACCCCCGGAACCCATAATGGCACCCAGTTCGTTGAGCGATTCGTAATCGAGCGCAACATTCAGGTGCTGTTTTGGGATACAACCTCCGGAAGGACCGCCGATTTGAGCGGCTTTAAAAGGTTTTCCGCTGCTGGTTCCGCCCCCGATATCATAAATTAGATCGCCAAGGTTGGTTCCCACCGGAACTTCGAAAAGTCCGGAGTTTTTAATGGCACCTGCCAGGGCAAAAATCTTGGTTCCTTTACTTTTCCCCGTTCCGAATTGGGCAAACCATTCTCCGCCTTTTTCGATGATGGTGGTCACGTTGGCGAAGGTTTCCACGTTATTCAGGACTGAAGGTTTTCCCCACAATCCGGAAGTGGTCGGAAATGGAGGTCTCGGACGTGGTTCGCCACGTTTTCCTTCGATGGAAGCCATCAATGCAGTTTCTTCACCACAAACGAAAGCCCCTGAACCCATCCGGATATCCAGATCGAAACTGAAGTCTGTCCCCAAAATATTTTCACCGAGCAGACCCATTTCACGGGCATCGTCCATAGCTTTGGCTAATCGTTCAACGGCCAAAGGATATTCGGCCCTGACATAAACAAATCCTTTGGAAGCGCCGATAGTATAGGCGCCGATAATCATTCCTTCGACCACGCTGTGCGGATCGCCTTCGAGAATGCTCCGGTCCATAAAAGCTCCGGGGTCGCCTTCGTCGGCGTTACACAAAATATATTTCTGATCGGCAATTTCTTTTTTGGCTAGGTTCCACTTCATGAATGTAGGAAATCCAGCACCTCCGCGTCCGCGAAGTCCGGAGGTTTTCATTTCATCGATCACCTGGTCAGGAGAAAGTTGAGTCAGTGTTTTCCGGAGTGAAACATAACCTCCTGAAGCGATGTAATCATCGATACTGACCGGATCGATGGTGCCGCAGCGTCGAAGGACAATCTTTTTTTGGTGGCTGAAAAATTTGATGTCGGCGGCTTTCTCAACTATTTTCCCATCATCGTCGTTGCGGTGAAGCAGTTTTTCAACCGGTTTGCTGCCCAGCAAATGCCCATCAATGATCGAATCCAGATCTGCCAGCTGAACATTTTCATAGAATACTCCTGATTTTTTCATCAGAATCACCGGACCTTTGGAACAAGGGCCGAGGCAACCGGTACCTTTTACCAGGAATTTAGCTGAAAGGCCGCGTTCCTCGAGCTTTTCGGCCAGTTGACTGCGTACATTCAGCGAACCACAGGCAATACACCCACCGCCAGTGCAAACATGAATGATCTCTTTGAAATGGTTGTATTGTTCGGAATGTTTTTCCGATAAATCCTGAAAGTATTTGTCAAACTTTTCAGGAGAATCTAATCTATTCATAAGGTAAATTTGATGTGTTTATTCGAAACTGTTCAAGATATCGGTGATGCCATTGGTTTTAACGCGCTGGAAAGTCTGGTCGCCGACCATTACTACAGGCGCCAATCCGCAGGCACCAAAGCAACGTCCCACTTCCAGAGAAAATTTCTTATCAGGAGTCGTCCCTCCAATACCAATGTTCAGCTCTTTCTGGAGCGCTTTCAAAATATCCTGTCCACCCCTTACATAGCAGGCAGTTCCCAGACAAACACGAATAGTGTGTTTACCTTTTGGAGTGGTTGAGAAATAGGAATAGAATCCAACTACACCGGCAACTTCGCTATAGGGTTTTTTCAATTCTTTGCTGATGATGCGAAGGGCCCTTTCGGGAAGGTAGCCAAACAGGTTTTGAGTGGTTTGCAGGACAGGAATGAGTGCGCCAGGGATGGTTCTTTGTGATTGAACGATAATCTTTAACCTTTCGTAAAGCTCGTCTTCGTTAACTTCACCGCAACTGCAGCTAGTCTTTTCAGTTTTAAGTTCGGTCATAATGGAGATTGTCTGGTTAGTTTTTTAACTTTTGGAAAAATACGAATAAAAGGTCGAAAGGACAGATGATTAAACATGATTATTTACCACCTAAATACATGTTATACAATACATTTGGCTGTCTTATTTCAGTCGGGGACGAAATCTGAAAATGTAAAAGGCTCCAATGAAATTGAAGCCTCTTACATTTTAATTACCTTGATTTGCCCGAACTACCGAATATCCTTCAGAAACAGTGTTTTCGGGTCGTTATAAAATTTAATAAAATCCTGTTCGCTTGGGCAACCTTTGGAAGGACCAAAAGGTGCATCTTTGGCTTTGGCTTTCATGGTTGGATTACGCCAGACCAACACATAGGAAAGGTCATACGGACGTAAAGTTTCAAGTACTGTTTTGGTCCACCATTCTGTGTTTTTGATGATAGGACCACCAGCTTCGCTGACTGCACCAATTTTGCCTTTTTCAGCTGCAATTTTTGAAACCAGCTTTGCACAATTCGCCAGTGTGGCAGGATATTCGGGTCCTCGATCATACAAATCAAAAGCCACCATGTCAATCAGATTGTCGCCGGGATATCTTTCCAGGTATTCTTCTGATGTGGTGAATCGATCAGTGGAATAGGCATACAGCAAATTGTGGACGTTTTTTGCGTCACGCAGATAGGTTATAGTGAAGCGCCACAAAGCTTTATATTCCTCGACCGTACAGAGGTTTTTACCCCACCAGAACCAACTTCCGGTGTGTTCGTGATAGGGACGGAACAGAACCGGAACCAGCTTTCCATCTTTTGTTTTCAGGCTAAGCATAAAAGCGGCCAGTTTGTCGAGGTAGGTCATATACAGATCGTGCTTTTCTCCACCAGGTAAAATTGAAGCTACGGTCTTTTTAGAAGTCACATCCCAGGCAGATCCGCCTGTGAGTGCATTCCGGTGATGCCAGCTAACTGTATTAATCGCTCCCATTTCGCTGGCTTTGATAATTCCTGCACGAATACGGTCAAAGTAAACCGAATCGAGACTGTAAGCATCTCCAAGTTCGAGATGCCCCAATTCCCAGCCAATAACGGAGGGATAATCTCCGCAAACATCCTTTACATCGGACCGGCCTTCTTTAGAATACCAGGTTGTTCCGTACGCGAGGTCGTCCTGATGGCCGAACATCAGTCCTTTATGCTGAAGTTTCATCATCTTTTGATAAAGTTTTATTGTCTCCCGAGTCGCTTTT
>JANXYV010000108.1 GCA_025355875.1 Prolixibacteraceae bacterium
ACCTATCCTACGGGCATTGTAATAACAAAAGAAGAAATGGATAAAATAAAAATTGAAAGAAATGATTTTCATGGGGAATGGAATTATACAATCAAACCAAACCACGAATCAAAATGATTAATTTAATTCGTTACAGCTCCTTAGTAGTTTGAATTACGCGACGATATTTCACCTTATTTATCGTATTCCGGAATTAACCTGATGCTGATAATAAGGTAAATAAGGTTGGAATTTGTCTTTGAAACCGTATGCTACTGAGGTTTAAAAACAGAAAATAAGGTTTTATAATAGTTACTTAGCTGAAACAATCTTTTTCGTCCGGAAGCCTGGTTTTAATCATGTTATCGAGATGTTAAAATTCAATTAAAATGGAAGATTGCCGCCGGAAGTGGCTAATATTGCGACTGAAAAGTCGACGAACTAAATGAACCAATGAGAATGATCCTGAAATCTTTTACCAATCGGACAGTTGGGTGCATATTGATTGCCCTTTTGTTCTGTCTGGCGCTTCAGGCTCAAGCTCAAACATCCAGGCTTGCTGGAAGAATCGTTGATAAGGAAACACAAACTCCGCTTTCAAATGTTTCGCTGATTTTGAAAAATACGGCGATCGAAACAGATGTTCTGAAAGGAATGACCGATCATGAGGGAAACTTCAGCTTTCCTAAAATCAAAACCAAATCGAATTATCTGCTTACAATTACCTGTATTGGCTATTCCGATCTGGAAATTGCGGTTGCAGGCGACTCACCAACGACCGACCTGGGTATTCTTTACCTGTCGGCAAAAACACAATCCCTCGTAGAGATCGTTGTGAAGGGCGATGCATCCATTGCAACACAAAAAGGAGATACCGTAGTGGTGAATGCAAATGCTTTTAAAACCACAGCTGACGCTACAGCCGAAGACCTTCTCAAAAAAATGCCGGGAATTAAGTCCGAAAATGGCGAAGTAACCGCCAATGGCAAAACTGTAAAAAAGGTAATGGTCGACGGGAAGGAATTTTTTGGCGAAGATCCTTCGGTGGCATTGAAAAGCCTTCCGGCCGAAGTCATCGACAAAATACAGGTCTTCGACAAGCTTAGCGAACAGGCACAGTTTTCAGGATTCGATGACGGTGATTCGGATCAAACCATCAACATTATTACCAAAAAGGATAAGAAGGTTGGAAAGTTCGGGAAATTCAGCGGGGGAAGTGATTTTGACGATAAATACATCGCAGGAGGGAATCTTAACCTTTTCAACAAGCAACGACGTTTCACCGTTTCAGGATTATTCAATAACGTCAACCAGCAAAACTTTGCACAGCAGGATTTGCTGAGCGCTACCTCCAGTAGTGTCAGCAGCAAACAAAACGGGGGATTCAGCATTGCCGGTCCGATGAACGGAGTGACCACCACCCAAACGGCGGGGTTCAATTACAGCGAGAATTTCGGCAAAGACCTTAAGCTAACCGGAAGTTATCTCTTCAATGCCACTCAAAACCTGACCGAACAGACCATACTGAAGGATAAATTCCTGGCCCCTAAACCCGATCATTATTCCACTGAAAACGATACGATCACCGACAAACGATTCAACCATCACATTCACATGAGGCTTGAATATGACATCAATCCGGCAAATACATTGATCTTAACCTCCAAGTTATCGTTTCAGTCAAGCCATACCGATAAATCGCTGGCGAAAATAACCACCAAAAACGAAGGTCAGTTTGTGAATGCCGACAGAACGACCACCAACGGCAGCATTATTCTGAACGACATCTATAATGAACTTGCCTTCAGGCACAGCCTGAACAAACCACGGCGCTTATTTTCGATCGCACTCGTGGTGGAAGCCATTAACAAAGACCCCGATTCGTATCAGATCGGCTATTACAAAAAGACATTGAACGATTCGCTTCCGACCAACGAATATGTGAACGAACTTACGAACAGCTTTAAGATTTCGTCGAAGATGGAATATATCGAACCGATCGGAAGAATCAGCAACCTGCGTTTCAACCTAACCAATGCCTATACCAACAGCCAGAGAAACCGTCAGGCCTATGATCTCGACAATCAATGGATGATACTCGGAAGGATTGATTCCTTATCGGCCATTCATTCCACCGAATACTTCAATAACCACGTCGGAATGGCCTACCAGATCAAGGATAAAGGGTTCAAACTGTCGGCAGGCCTTGAAGTTCAGCGGGCTTACATGATCTTGCCAACGAGTACGCTCGACGATAAAATCTTCACAAATCTTCTGCCCAACTTCATGATCAACATGAACAATGCACAAAACAGTTTTAAACTTTTATACAAAACCTCGACCAATTCGCCCAGCAATTCACAGCTTAGAAGTGTCATCGATAATACCGACCGGACCAATCTGGTCACCGGAAATGCCAATCTGACGCAGGAATATATGCACGATGTCACCGTCAATTATTCGCATGCCAATCCAAATAATTCCACGCTGTATACTTTTTATCTCGAAGCCGCTCAATCGTTGAATTTTATTGGGAACAAGACCTACAAGGCCGCCCAGGACACCTTTATCCGCGAAGCAAACCTTGTTCTTTTAAAAAATATCGAATTGTCGTACCCGGTAAATATCGATCACTGTTCATTTGTTCGCTCCGTGTTTAATTTCGGGTTTCCTGCCAAATTCATTATCAGTAAAATCAACCTGACCACCGGCTTCAACTATACCCAAACGCCCGGATATATCAACGACAACCTGAACCGGTACAATTTATACAATACCATCGGGGGAATCAGCGTGAACAGCGACGTCAGCAAGAATGTCGATTTCGAGCTGGCCTACAATGTGAACTACAGCAAGATCAGAAATTCAATTTCGATGAGCGCCATCAACGAGAATAACAATCCTGATTTTTTGTATCAGACTTTCGACGCGCGGTTTACGGTCATTTTCTGGAAGGGACTGGTCATTCACAACGAAATGATCAAGCGCATCGAAAAAGATTTCCTAAATTTTAATCAAACCGATCTGCTTTGGAATGGATACCTGGGCAAGAAGTTGTTCAAGGATCAAAATGGCGAAATCAGGATCGGGTTTTTCGATCTGCTCAATCAATATAAGAACATCATTCACACCGTTACGCCGCAATACATCAAAGATACGCGAACCAACAGCCTTGGCCGGTTCGTAATGCTGACTTTTACCTATAACCTGAACAGCTTTAAAGGGCAGGCAAACTCCGATGAACCGGTAAAAGAGAAAAAAGATCACAAAAAAGATCCCCTGAAAAAATAAGGAAAGGCCTCTATTTAGTCGAACGTGATATAGAGGTTTTGTTGTTTATAACTGTTTGATTATTAACATTAGATTGTTTAAAAATACCTCATTTTTGGTCTTCATTTCTGCAAGGTTTTTCATAAATTGGCGAAAACCCTTGCAGAAATGATCGGAAAAATTGACAAGAACCCACAACTGGAAATTTTTAAGGTTCCCCTGAAGCATTTTATTAACGATGGGCATGAAATGGTTTTGTTATCCCGGAAAATTAACTGGGAGCAATTGGAATCTGAATTAAGTGTTTATTACTGCGAAGATAACGGGAGGCCCAGCATCCCAATCCGCACCATTGCGGGGATTGTTCTTCTAAAGCGGATTTATGATCAAAGCGATGAGAGTGTCCTGGACAGGTGGGTAGAAAACCCATACTGGCAATACTTCTGCGGGGAAGTTTACTTCTGTCACCAATTGCCATTTGACCGTACCGAATTGATCAAGTTTCGCAAGCGGATTGGGGAAGGAGGTTCGGAACAGCTTTTGAAAATGTCGGTACAATTGTTTCCCCAAAAGGAAGTTCAGGACGATGAGCTGCTGATCGACACCACCGTACAGGAGAAGAACATCACTTATCCGACGGATGTAAAACTTCAAAAGAAGATTATCGAGAAATGCAGGAAAATAGCATGCAAGGAGCGGATCACCCTTCGACAGAGTTACCGGCGGGAATTAAAGCAGCTGATGATCGATCAACGTTTTCACAGCCATCCCCGCCGCAAGAAGAAAGCCCGTGCCGCCGCACGCAGGATAAAAGTGATTGCAGGCAGGGTTGTACGCGAGGTTGAAAGGAAATTGGACAATGGGAAAAGAGCAAGGTATTCTTCCCAGTTGGCCATATTCAATAAAGTATTGGCACAAGAAAAAAACAGCAGCAACAAGATTTATAGCCTCCACCAGCCCCATGTCAAATGCATTGCCAAAGGCAAGGAGGCAAAGAAATATGAATTTGGCAACAAAAGTTCGATCGTAAAAACCCGAAAATCAGGGATTATTGTTGGGGCGATGGCATTTATCGAAAACCTTTACGACGGAGACACCCTGCTGCCACAATTAGAGCAAACCGAAAGGATTACCGGACACAAGCCAAAAGTTGGGATCGTGGACAGGGGATACAAGGGCAGAAAGGTTGTAAACGGGGTACAGATCATCATCCCAACAAAACTGCCTGCTTCTGCAAACAACTACCAGAAACAGAAGATCCGCAAACGATTCAGGGCAAGGGCTGGAATTGAACCAATTATTGGCCACCTTAAGCAAGACCACCGGATGAGTAGAAATTACCTCCTGAACGAGCAGGGCGATTTGGTCAATACCCTGCTGGCAGCGGCAGGGTTCAACCTAAGGAAAATGCTTCAGCGATTAAAAGCTGAAGCACTAAATAGTTTTGCCCTATTGATCTGGCGTATCTTTGCCCCGGCATGGAATCGAAGATTTGTGTCCTGAAAAAATAGGGGTTTTTCACGTTCGACTATTTACAATTTATGGAACTCAGCGAGTGGCCCCCAAGGTTTTGCTTATGGCAGGGTGGGAATGTTGTATACGAGAACCGTCAGGTATACGTGGAGTCTTCCAAATGTTACAGTGATGTCAGAGTCGCACCGGCGGGGCTACAATCCTGTCAGCCGTATGCTCGATTGTGGACTGTAAATTTTTACTCTTTAAATATTTTCTTTGTTGTTGTATTTGCGCCATTGCTTACCTTTAGAATATAAACTCCTTTTACCAGACCGCTTATGTCGAGTTCCGTCTTTTCTTGCTGTAATTGCTGTTGGGAAATTGTTTGTCCCTGAACATTATAAATTGAAATTATATTATATTGACTGGAATTTAGTCCATGTAAATCAACGGTAATCCTATCATTTTCCGGATTAGTATAGACCAATAAATCGCTTTTATTTTTACTTATTTTGTCTGTTCCAGCTATTTCAGATAACGATTGCTTCCAAACTCCTTTGGAGCCGGCAAAAATATTACCTCCACTAATCATTAATGAATTTATAGTGTTTGCTGGTAACCCAGTACTTTCAGAAACCCAATTACTCCCATTGTCTTTGGACATATACACGCCATCATAGGCCCCTGCAAAAATACTATCTCCACTAATTGCCAATGCAAGAATATTTTTATTTTCCAGACCTTTATTCGCAGCAGCCCAACTGCCCTCATTGGATGACAAATAGACGCCTGCACCATAGGTACCTGCATATATATTGCCTCCTTTTATGGCTAATGAAGTAATTTCAAGATTTGGCAAACCAGTACCTACCGCAGACCAACTATTCCCATTATTTGAAGATAAATATACACTGGTATTATTTGACCCGGCAAAAATATTGCCCCCACTTACCGCAAACGAAGTTACATAAAAGTCTACTGGTAGCCCACTACTTACAGGCACCCAACTACTCCCATTGTTTGAAGATAAATATATGCCATTATTGGTCCCTGCAAAAATATTATTTCCACTTATAGTTAAAGCTGTGACAAAATCATATTTTGGCAAGACAATATTTACTGAATCCCAACTACTTCCTTTATTTAAAGACATATATAATTTACCATTACCTCCCAGAGTAAAAATATTGTCTCCGCTTATGGCTAATCCAAATACATAATCGTATGACTTCCCAGAACTTTTAGCAGTCCAACTAAGGCCATTATTTGCAGATAAATATACCCCATTATTGGTCCCTGCAAAAATAGTATCTCCGCTTTTGACTAATACAAAAACACTGGCACAATCAAAATCACTATCTATTGCAGTCCAACTGCCCCCATTGTTTGAAGACAAAAACACCCCACTTGATATGGTCCCTGCGAAAATATGGTTACCGCTTATGGCCAAAGCACTAACCCAAGTATTTGGTGACAATCCTGTATTGACATTAGCCCAGTTAGAACCATCATTTGAAGAGAAAAACACCCCACTGGACATAGTCCCTGCAAAAATATTGTCTCCGCTTATGGCTAACGAATAAACAGAAGTATTCTTTGGCAACTCAGAACTAGCTTTATACCAACTACTTCCATTGTTTGATGAGAAATATACACCGTCACCATATGTTCCTGCAAAAACTTTGTTGCCACTTATGGCCAATGCCGAGACACTTGTTTTCTCAGGAAATCCAGTATTTAATGGAGCCCATTTCATTCCAGCGTTAGAATATAAGTATACGCCATTGTTAGTTCCGGCAAAAATACTGTCCTCTTTTATGGCTAATGCAGAGACAAATGTATTTGCAGGCAACCCAATATCAAATTCAGCCCAACTACCCGCAGTGGTCGAATATAAAAATACTCCATCAACTGTTCCGGCAAAAATGCTATCTCCTTTTATAGCTAAACCATAGACTAGAGAGATTATTGGGAATCCGGCAACTACAGCAGCCCAACTACTCCCATTGTCTTTGGACACATACACGCCCTCACCGGATCCTGCAAAAATTTTGCCCCTGCTTATGGCTAATGAAGAAACAAAAGGATCTGCAGGCAACCCCGTATTTACTACAGCCCAACTGCTCCCATTGTTTGAAGAAAAATATACCCCATTTTCGGTCGCAGCAAAAATATTGCTTTCACTTATGACTATTGCATTTACCTGACCACCGCGAGGACCATTAGTTTGTTTCCACTGGGCATTTGCGAAACTCATAAAACTTACCAAAATAAGAGAAAGAAAAAGTTGCTTTTTCATCATTCTTGATTTTAATATGGTCAATATTCTATTGTTTTATTTGATGCGAAATTACAATTTTTTTTGTTCAACATTTTGCGGTATGAAACGTCGGGGATTGTCGGCAATTAGCTGTCAAGCTGAGAGACGGCTTGAAAGATAAGATACCCACCAAAAACCACTGCTATCGGACAGACTTAACGGTTAGCTGATGTTGAACTAAATCCGCCAATTGGCGGATAGCTTTTTTAGCCGCACTAATATAAACATAAAGCATGATTTCAGAACTTTCCGGGATTACTAATTTAAAAAGTTTTCTCTATGAGAAAGAAATCAGAACCAACTATTGTGGAACAGGCTGCAGAAACCATTGAAGGCTTTGCGTGGGTCTGGAAATTGCTGGATCAACAAGTTACCCTTCGTGGCCAAAGCCATAGTACCCTTGGCAATTGCATCCGTTTTATTTCAGGAGATATTTCAGGAACAAAGGAATTGAGAGATTCTTCACAGAGTCTGACCATTTATCCTAAACCTGCCGCAACATCAGCTACTTTCAGGTTTACGACGGAGTTTTCAGGTACAAAAACCTTATCGATTTTTGATTTGAAAGGACATGAAGTCGTTTACAAGGAACTCGGCATTTTGCCTAAAGGCGTGAACCAAATAGAACTCAATCTGTCCGGACTTCCAAATGGACAGTATACTTGTCAGTTATCCGATGGTTCTATTAAAGAAACCAGTAAACTTATAATATCCAGATAGGAAAGGCAAAATCGACCAGATTGGATAAGGCCTTCAAGATGAAGATGAGTTCCTTTTTACTTATTTCCAAATCCAGAATTCGGCCTTTACCCCAAAATAGTAGCCTACTTTTTGGCTTCCGACATATTCCAAATAGGGAGAATAAAGCGTTTTCTGTGCAAACTGGTTATAGAAAGCGACCGAACTTACGAACCTGATTTCGGGGCGGGCCCAAAAGTCGTGCAGTCCGGTTGGCGTAATTGTGGGAGCAAAACTCAGTTTGGTCATACTGGCCCAGGGATTATCACCGTCCTGACGCTGAGAGTAGTGCAATTCGAATAACAGTCGCAAAAAATCTTTCACCTGATACGCTTCTCTGCAGCCAACTGCTAATTCTCTTTTTCGGTTGTACACTTCCTTGTCCCAAAAGGTGGGCGAGAGTCCGTTTCCTAGAGCGCCACCCTTGCTGGCAACCCCAATTAGGTAGGCTTCCAGCCAGTTCCGTTCATTCAGCTCCTGAAACAGATTCTCAACCAACGAAACTGAATATGCACCTTTGTAGTTTTGCTTCTCCATGTTGGGAGCGCCAAAAGTGTACCAGGTTTTTGAGTTCCCGCCATCGCCACCGTTTGCGATTCCGGATCCATACCGGAGTGCGAGCCGGTTATATGAAAGTTTCTCACGGCCAAATTTGGTTTCAAGCCGCGCTCCCAAAACGAACCCGAAATCAGAAGGATAATTATAGATTGAAGCTGTATCCTGTCCATATCCACCATTTCCCAGCTTTTGTGCCTCGCCCAGCAGGGTCAGCAAATTATTTTTACCCAGAACGATATCATGTTCAATGGCCCAGAGTGTGCGGTGACGCAACGCTGCACTGGGTGTTCCGGTGGCAATATTCAGATAAAAATAGGGAGGCAAGGTGGAGGTAGTATCTGTTGAGGAAATAAACAAACCGATGAACCGGGTTTTCTTGTATTCCAACCCAAATCCCTGTCCTGAATGGTCGTTGAAATAGCGATAATCGGCAATATGTAAATCCGGACCACGGTACAAACGCGAACCCACCCAGAAATTAACTCCGGAACCCCCAATATTTTTCGCCTCCACAAATAATTCAGGCAAAGCAAAAGTCAATCCACCGGGTGCACTACTGTTGGTATTCCCAAACAAACTTAAACTGCTCGAATAAACCGCAACACGGGTTTGAAAATAAACGACCGATTTGTCGCTCATTTTATCAGAAATAATCTTAGTGCCCAGCGCAAGTTCCAGATAATCCTGTTCTTCCAGACGTCCACCCACGCTTCCCATATTATTCAGATTCAAACGACGGCCAATCGATCCTTCGTTGGCAAATGACCAGTCAACACCAATCCTTCCATAGGCGCCAACAGCAAAATTTTTGTTTTCCGGATATTCATACGTGATTTGACCAAAGGAATATGACCAACTCATTGAACAAACAAGGATGGTGAGGAGTAGTCGGTTTTTCATGTGGCATTCAGTTTAGTATAATCACAAATATACAAATTTGAAACTCAAAAACCATTGAATTTAATACCACTGAAACAGAAATCTTATTCACAAGTTACGCTGCGGGCTTATTCATTTTCAAAACCAGTTTTCAATACAGCTTCTATTCTGCTATGTTTTATAACTTTGTACATTTCGAACCAGACAATGCTTGAAAATCCGGAAGCAGCGCAGATCAGGGCTTCGGCCAGGCTTACCTTCTCGAACTGGAAAAGTTTCAGCAGAAAAGGTACATTCAGTACCAGGATCAGGAAAAAAGTTGCACCGCCAACTACATATTTTACGGTTTTATTTGTTGTACTGATGATCTGGAAGATATTTCGTGTCCACGACCGGTTCGATAAAATAACGGCAATATTGGAGGCAATCAGGGTAGTGAAAGCCAATGCGCGAACTTCCTTTTCTGAGTAACCTATTTTTTGTCCGAAGAAATATACAGCAAAAACAATGGCGAGAATTCCCAGTCCCTGTGAGCAACTTAGCCAGATCTTTTTAGCCCCGAAAAAAGGTTC
This sequence comes from Prolixibacteraceae bacterium, assembly GCA_025355875.1. Classification (GTDB taxonomy): domain Bacteria; phylum Bacteroidota; class Bacteroidia; order Bacteroidales; family Prolixibacteraceae; genus Aquipluma. The sequence goes on from JANXYV010000108.1 coordinate 9,772, forward strand.
ATTAATATCTTTTGGTGGACGGCTCATCACATTTTTCTCTTCCTTTTCTGCTTCAAAAATGATCGAGCAGGCCGGGTCAATGATCAGTTCAAGAAAAACAATGTGGACCGGCCAAAGCAGCAAAGGCCAGTCGGCAACAAATACCGGGATAAGCGAAAGTCCTGCAATGGGAACATGAATGGCAAAAATATAACCGAGTGCTTTTTGAAGATTGTCAAAAATGCGGCGGCCCATTTTTACAGCCCCAACAATGGAAGCGAAATTATCGTCCATCAACACCAGCGATGAGGCTTCCCGGGCCACATCAGTCCCTTTTTCACCCATGGCAATGCCGATGTGTGCGGCTTTCAGGGCAGGCGCATCGTTCACTCCGTCGCCGGTCATGGCTACAATTTCCCCGTTTCGTTTCAGGGCGTTTACAATCTTAAGTTTTTGCTCCGGAACAACCCTGGCAAACACATTCACATCCTTAATCCGTTCGCACAATTCATCCTCGGTCATTGCATGAAGTTCAGGACCAGCGATGGAAACATCATGATTTTTCAATCCGATTTCACGGGCAATATTCATGGCTGTAACCGGATAGTCGCCTGTAATCATGATGACCCGAATACCTGCCTGGTAACATTCACGGACAGCTTCGGGCACAGTTTCCCGAATCGGGTCAGCTAAGGCAATCAGACCAATAAATTCAAAGTCAAAGTCATGCTGAATATCCGGCAAATCCTCCGCTCCAATCATCGCTTTTGCCACGCCCAGAACTCGCAAACCTGCTGAAGCCATTTCTTTAACAGATTCGCCGTATTTGGCTTTCTCTTTTGCAGAAAAATGGCACAAATCAAAAATTGCTTCAGGAGCACCCTTTGTGGCAATGGTTTGCTGATGGTTTTCCTTGTTGGTAAAAACCCGTGACATAGCAAGCAAATCTTTCGATAGCGGATATTCTTTCACCATCTGCCAGTCAGTATGAATGTGCTCCGTATTCTTGAGATAAGCTTCGCCCATATTGGTGATAGCTTTTTCCATCGGGTCAAAAGGGTTGGTTTGGCTCGACAATATTCCATATTCGATGATTTCATGAAATTCTTCAGGAAACCCCGTCGTTTTGCTGATAGAATGAAAAATTTCTCCATTAAAAAGCTGAGCAACAGTCATTTTATTCTGAGTGAGTGTGCCGGTTTTGTCGGTGCACAAAACGGTGGCCGAACCAAGAGTTTCAACGGCAGCAGGCTTGCGTGTCAACACATGTTTTTTTGACATCCGCCAGGCGCCAAGCGCCATAAAAATGGTGAGCACAACAGGGAATTCTTCAGGCAACATGGCCATTGCCAAGGTAATTCCGGCAAGAAAACCTTGAAGCAAATGTCCCCGGGTGAGCGTAAATACAACAACAACCAACACACACATGGAGGCGCCAATGATGGCCAATCTTCTAACCAGCAACCCCATCTCTGTTTTCAGCTTGGTGGGTTCCTCAACGACTGATTCAAGCGCTTTCCCGATTTTCCCTATTTCAGTATTCGAACCAATTGCGGTCACCTTAATAATTCCATTACCTTGTACAATCATCGACCCGGAATACACAAAAGGCAGATCATCGCCGCCAGGCTGAATACTTTGATCGGTTCCGTTCCATTCTGATTTGCTCACCGAAACGGATTCTCCGGTAAGTAATGATTCGTCGGCCAACAGATTGACTGAGTAGAAAACTGTTCCATCAGCCGGAACGCGGTCTCCTTCCTGAAGTATGACAAGATCATCAGTCACAACATCACGGCCTGCAATACGTGTTTCAACTCCTTCGCGAATCACCAAAGCGCGCGGGCTTGCAAGGTCTTTCAGTGCATCCAACGCTTTCTCTGTTTTCTTTTCCTGGTAAAATTCGATACCCATGATCACGAAAACAAAACCCAATAACATCAGTCCTTCCTGAACATCACCCAAAACCAGATATAAGGTTCCGCAGGCAACCAAGAGTAAAAACATAGGTTCTTTTGCTACGCCCCAGGCCAATGCCAGAAAGTTTTTGGGTTTCGACGAAGGCAATTCGTTCAGGCCTTCCGACTTTTGCTTTGCCGCAACCTGATCCAGTGTCAATCCCTGAAATTTTTCTGATTTTAAATCGATGTTCATATGATTTTGTTTTGAAAATGAGTTGGTAAGAATATACTAACTATTGAGGCAAAAAAAAACTACCGAAATACCTTCTCCAAGAGGGTTTCCAGTATTTCAAGGTCAGACGCATCCAAATTCAGGCGCATCATTTCGGCCATGCGTTTGTGGGCATCATCGTGCATAAGATTGATCAATTCCCCTTTTTGGGTCAGGTGCAAATGAGCCGATCGCCGGTCTTCATCTGATTTTACCCGGTAGATGTAATCCTTTTCAATCAGTTTTTCGATGGCAACGTTTACGGTTGGTTTGGTCAGGTTCAATTCTTTGGCCAACTCAGTCAGGTTCGGATTACGATGTTGATAGATGGTCTCCAGATAACTCATTTGGGTCAGGGTCAGATCACTAAAACTGAATTTTTCTTTGGCAGCTTCTTCCATCTGGCCGATGACGCGCGAAAATTTTGCAACTAATTCGACTAATTTTTCCATTCAGTAAATATAGTTAGCGCATTCTAACAAACAACACCTAAATGAAAATATTTCCGGCTGATTTTCTATCTTCGCTCCCGATGACAACATTTCAGGAAATATTGCTTCAAAACAACTTTTCTCAGGAAGATTTGGTAAACCTGTTGCTGGCCGAAGGTGAAGAACGGCTTCAGCTATTTCAAAGGGCACAGCAAGTAAAAATCCAAACCATCGGGAACAAAGTCCATTTCCGCGGTCTGGTCGAATTTTCCAATATTTGCTCCAAAGATTGCCTGTATTGCGGAATCCGGAAAAGCAACGAGAAAGTGATCCGCTATGAAGCCTCCGAAGAGGAAATCCTGGATGCCTGCCAGTTTGCCTGGACGAACCGGTTTGGTTCGGTGGTATTGCAATCAGGCGAAAATTCGTCGCCAGCATTTGTAAAACGCGTCGACCGGTTGCTCAGAAAAATAAAGGAAATCTCGGACAATGAATTGGGAATTACGCTTTCGTGCGGCGAACAAAGCCTTGAAACTTACCGCCAGTGGCGAGAAAGCGGGGCTCATCGGTACCTGCTCCGGATCGAAAGCTCTAATCCTGACTTGTACCGGAAAATTCATCCGGATGATGATTATCATCGTTTTGAACGCAGGCTTCAGGCGTTGAGTGATTTGAAAACCGCGGGTTATCAGGTTGGAACCGGTGTGATGGTTGGAATCCCATTTCAAACTCCCGAAGATTTGGCGCGCGATCTGCTCTTTTTTGAACAGATGGATGTTGCCATGGTAGGAATGGGCCCCTTCCTCGAACATGAAGATACTCCGGTTTATGAATTCCGGAGTTTACTGAAAACCAAACAGGAACGATTTGACCTGACCTTGAAAATGATAGCCGCCTTGCGCCTTCTGATGCCCGACATCAATATTGCCGCTGCAACCGCTCTGCAAGCGATCGACCCGGCCGGAAGGGAAAAAGCACTGACCATCGGAGCGAACATCCTGATGCCTAACCTGACTCCGTGCAAATACCGGAAAGAATACCAGTTGTACGAAAACAAACCATGCCTGGACGAAGATGCCGAATTATGCCGGAATTGTCTGGAAACCAGAATAGAACTTTCCGGTTGTGAAATTGGATATAGCGAATGGGGCGATTCGAAACACTTCAGGAAATCAGACAGAACCTGAAGATTATCAGGTTCTGTGAATCGATCGGCCAATCAATTTCTTTCAACTATTTATCGAACCGGATACCCAGGGTAAATCCAATCCATCCGGTAGTAGTGTGATTGGCACCAACGTTGGTAAACATTTCGTAGGGCGGGAAAGTGCTCTTAAAAGCTAGTCCATTGCCATCGGTATTTTCGGCAACATTGATATTGAATGCCGGACCGCCAAAAACGCTGATAGTATTCTTCAAACGCCTGCTGTAAAAGAGCTTTATCTGCTGAAGATTGTTGCCATTATTGGTCCAAAGCTCGTTCTGGTTAACATGATAAAACATGTATTCCAGATTGACCGTTTGTTTTTCCTGCTTAAGCAAATTAGTACCTATTCCCAGGCCAATTGCCCAATGATAATCTTCACCCACAAACTGATTTCCGATTCCAAATACTCCATAAACCGGCTTTATTCCCACTTTAGCCTCAGCCTGAAGGTTCAAACCTTCGCTGACCGACATTTCAAAGGCTTTGTAAAGGCTTTTGTTTGACTGTTCTGTAGATTGTGCCCAAAGGGAATTTCCAATCGAAGTGACTAATAATAGAACCGATACTAGTTTAATTGTTTTCATACCTAAATTTTTCTGCGTGTATTTTTACAAGTGCAATTTTAGGTATTTTCGAAAAACTGAAGTCCAAATCGTTTAATTTTTTCGAACCAGAGACTAATTAATTCCAATAAATTAACATTGAAAATATTTCGATTCAGTCAGTGAGAAGTTTTTCGAACTTTTGGCACTTGAATAGTTGAAAATTAAACTATCCTTTTACCGTGCAATTCGTTGATTCCGGTAAATTCTGCAATTTGAACTCTGTTTTCAGGCAGTATTTTTCCGGCTGCAATGATGTGGATTTTCCTTTCCGGCAGATCATTCATTTGTTTAAGAAGGAACCGCCCATCCCAGGCGGTTTCCATTCCGCCAGAAGTCAGAACCCGGGTTATTCCATGAATGGAATTCAAATCCTGAAATGATTTCAAAACATCTATCGAGCAGTCAATGGCTTTATGGAAGGTAACTTCCAGAGGAAAAGAAAGCTTGCATAGTCGCTGAGTATTTTCAATGTCGATTGTTCCATCGTTCGTAAGCAAACCAAATACAATTCCGGCGACTCCGGAATGCTTAAAAAATTGGATTTCTGATTCCATCTGCCTGATTTCAGATTCGGAATAAACAAAATTTCCTGCCCTGGGGCGAACCATAGCCATGATCGGAATCGAAAGTTGTCCGACACATTTCTTTGTCAATTCAGTAGTTGGTGTCAATCCGTCCTGATGAAGTGCAGAACACAATTCGATACGATTGGCTCCGCGCTGTTCCGCTGCTATTGCATCATCCAGATTATCGACACAAACTTCAAAGATCAGTTTTTCACTTAGATCACCCATTTCAGAAAAGGGTTTGTTTACTTGGATTGTGCTTCATTTCAAGGGTTAACAAAGCCTTTTTTCGCCAGATTCCTCCGGCATATCCAGTCAGTTTGTTGCCGGCGCCAATCACCCGGTGACAGGGAATGACGATGGCAATCGGATTTCGGCCATTGGCTGTTCCGACAGCCCGAATCGCTTTTGCATCGCCCAATCTGACAGCCAGTTCCATATAGGTTATGGTTTCTCCGTAAGGAATTTTGCACAATTCATTCCAGACTCGTTGCTGGAAATCAGTTCCTTCTGGTTTTAGGGGAAGGTCGAATGATCTTGATTTTCCGGAGAAATACGCTTCGAGCTGCTGCATACAGGATTCCAAAATCGCACAGGAATTCAGTGTACGCGATTCTTTTTCTGAAAAGGTGATTTCAGTAACCGATTGTCCATCCGATTTCAATAGTAAAATTCCAAGCGGACTTTCGAAACTTGATTGATATTCCATTCCTCAAAAATAAGAAAGTCCGGCTTTCACCGGACTTCAATTCTCAAAATCTTTCACGTGGCGTATATTGCGTGTGAAGCAAATGATGCGATTTCTCGCTCATTGGCTGATCCAGAAAATCGTGGTAAATTTTAATGATTTCCGGGTTTTGATGTGATTTCCGGATTGGCATTCCGGCATCTTCTGCATAAATGGCTTCCGCACGTTTCCTTCTGATTTCGGGACTCGTCGGTATGGGTTGACCTCCTCCACCCAAACAGCCGCCCGGACAGGCCATGATTTCAATGAAATGGTACTCCGACTTTCCTGACCGAACAGCCTCCATTACCTTCTTAGCATTGACCAGGCCATGAGCAACGGCACATTTCAATTCAATCCCGTCCAGGAATGCCCATTCTTTCAGAGGATTTTCAATTTTAACGGTTGCTTCCCGAACGCCTTCCATCCCGCGAACCGGAGTAATGTCGAGGTTTTCAAAAGGCACCTCACGACCGGTAACCAGTTCGTAAACAGTGCGCAAAGCGGCCTCCATTACCCCGCCGGTTGCACCAAAGATCACCGCGGCACCGGTCGATTCACCCATCAAACGGTCGAAATGTGCGTCTTCCAGTTTCATGAAATCAATCCCCGCCTGTTTGATCATAATTGCCAATTCGCGGGTAGTCAGCACATAATCCACATCCCGGAAGCCGCTGTCGTGCATTTCAGGCCGACTGGCTTCAAACTTTTTAGCCGTGCAGGGCATCACCGAAACTGAAACTATTTTCTCCGGATCCAGATTTCGGGCTTTGGCATAGTAGGTTTTGGCCAGGGCGCCAAACATCTGTTGCGGCGATTTGCAGGAAGAAAGATGAGAAAGGTAATCAGGAAATAAATGCTCGACATACTTGATCCACCCCGGTGAACAGGAAGTTGCCATAGGAAGTTTAATTTCCGGATTATGATCAACCAAGACCCCCTTCAAGCGCTGCAGCAACTCGGTTCCTTCTTCCATGATGGTTAGATCGGCTGTAAAATCAGTATCCATGACTGCATCGAAGCCCAATCGTTTTAAGGCGGCCACCATTTTACCGGTCACCCTGGTTCCGGGCTTAAAACCAAGTTCTTCGCCCAATCCAATTCGTACAGCTGGTGCAGTCTGCACCACAACATGTCTTGATTTGTCCGAAATGGCATCCCAGACTTCCTCAATATAATTTTTCTCTACCAGGGCGCCGGTCGGGCAATGATTAATGCATTGACCGCATGTGGAACAAACCACATCATTGATCTGCTTCTCGAAGAAGGTCGTAATTTTCATCTGGTCGCCTTTGTGAGCCACCGTCAGGGCATTGATTCCCTGCAATTCGGCACAGGTCCTAACGCAACGCTGGCATCGTACACATTTACTGTCGTCTTTAATGATGGAAGGTGAAAATTTATCGATGGTGTAGTTTTTGAAAGGAACCAAACGGATAAAATCCTGCGTCATGATTTTATATTCCGAAGCCAGTTCCTGCAATTCACAGTTTCCGTTTTTATAGCAGCGGGTACAATCAGAGTTGTGTTCCGACAATAGCAATTCGATGATGTGCTTTCGCGAATTTCTGACTTTCAGCGAATTGGTCAGGATTTCCATCTCTTCTTCGCAAGGAGTTGCACAGGCCGCCGAAAGCCGTTTCTGTCCCAAAACTTCAACCATACAAACCCTGCAGTTTCCAGCGATACAAAGGTCTTTGTGATAACAAAGAGTTGGTATGATGACTCCTGCATTGCGGGCTGCATCCAGAATGGTTGTCCCCGGTTCTACCTCAACAAAAATTCCATTGATACTTATTTTAATTTTCTTTGCCATTTGAATTTGATTTTCAGTTTTAGTAAATCATTTCTTCCCTGAAATTTTCAACAATTGAAGAGAACGAATTGGCAACTGATTGTCCCAATCCACATTTGGCTGTAACCTGCATGGTTTCGGTCAATCGAAGCAATTTATCCAGATACTTTGCATTTTTTTCGCCGCGTTTCACCGCCTTGATGCCTTTCAGCAATTGCTGGCAGCCAACCCGGCATGGAGTGCATTGACCGCACGATTCCTCACGAAAAAACTCCAGATAGTTATCAAGAACATTAAACATCGACCGCGAACTATTGAACAACATCATTGAACCTCCGGTTGGCAATGAAATTCCGGTCAGTTTTCCCTGAAAGCCGATGGCTGTCTCATTGAATCTTTTCCGGGGAACTAAAAACCCGGATGCCCCTCCAACCTGAACCGCTTTGGTATCACCATCGCCGAATTCGTCCACAAAATCAGCCAGGCTCATTCCAAGCTCCAGTTCATAGATTCCGGGTTTTGGCGTGTCTCCCGAAACCGAAAAGAGTTTTGACCCGCGTGAATACTGAACGCCCAAATCGTAAAAACGCTTGGCTCCGTATTTAAAAATGGTGTAAGTATGCGCCAGCGTTTCCACATTGTTGATTACCGTTGGCTTGGCCATGTATCCTGAATTGGACGGGAATGGCGGTTTGTTCCTTGGTTCACCACGTTTGCCTTCCATCGATTCGAAGAGGGCAGTTTCCTCACCGCATATATAAGCTCCACTGCCCATAAAGATCCGGATGGAAAAATCAAAATTGATTTCCTTGCAATAGTATTCGAACTCACTGATCGCTTTATTCAATTCAGGACGCAAGAAAAAGTATTCACCCCGAAGATAGATGTAGCCTTCTTTTGCCCCAATCACATATCCGCAAATGGCCATGGATGTTAACACTTTAAACGGCACCATCGAGAGGATTTCCCGATCTTTGAACGTTCCGGGTTCACCTTCATCGGCATTGCATATCACATATTTAATTGAATCTTCCACTTCAGCAGTGAGTTTCCATTTCAAACCGGTTGGAAACCCGGCCCCTCCCCGCCCCTTCAACTCGGAACTGATTAATTCATTTATCAGTTCTGAAGGAGTCCTGCTCAGGTTTTTGCTCAATACTTCCTCCCAATCGTTTTCATTTTTAAAAATGAAATCGGCTCTTTTTAACTGATAACTAATTGTCATGGCTCACTCCTTCCTTTTGCTTTTTCAGATATGCGCTTAAAATATCCCGAACCTTTTCAGGGGTAAGGTCAGTGAAAACTTCGTTATTTACCAGCATTGCAGGCGCCTTGTGGCAAAAACCAAGACAATTAGTCTGAAGCAAAGAAAAGGTTCCGTCCGGAGTAGTTTCACCGACATCGAGTTTCAACATTTCCTGAATAGCCAGTAAAACCTGATTTTTGCCTTTCATTGAACAGGTGATGGTTTTGCAGACACGAATGATGTATTTGCCCATTTTCTTGTGTTCCAGAAAGGAATAGAACGTGGCCGTACCATAAACTTCGGAAGCTGGCAAGTCCAACTCGCGGGCGATTTCGATCATTGAATATTCAGACAGGTATTTTTCCTGCTCTACAACTCCCTGAAGAATCGGAAGCAGGTTGTGTCTGTTTCGGCCATGCTGGTCGGCCAGATTTCGGATAAGATCGGAAACAGGATACATGAGAGAGAATTTAAAGGTTTGAAAATATCATTGAACCGTTCCGGAAGCAGAACCAAGATTCGGTTTTGTTCCAGTCAGGTTGAAATTTGCAAAAATTTGAATTACAGAATATTGGATCAACAATGTTTTCAGAATGCCGCCGAAGCAGCCGGTACACTTCGTGAAATAGTATATTTTCCAGAATGGAAAGAAGACGCGGGGATCAGATCAATCCCCATAAAAATAAGGAAGTAAAAAGAGATAAACTATTGATTTCCATCATTAAAATGACTGTTGCACCTGTTATGCGACATGTTTATCAAATTAAATGAGTTATTTGATACAAAAAATCATGGAAACCTGAAAAGTGGAAGGACTTCTATTCCTTTAGAATCTTCAGCAACAGGTCAAAGGCAGGTTCGGCCATTCCACCATGATCAAATCCATCCAGTTCGTAAAGCCTGGTTTGTTTATGACCTGAAACCTTCATCATACGGGCCATGTAGGCGTTTTCTTCGTAACGGCCCAGCATTTCCAGCTCCCGGTCGCCGGTAATCAGGTACAATGGCGGTGCATCGGCCCGAACGTGAAAAAGCGGTGCAAATTCATCAATCAAAGGTTGTGTGTTTGGCATGCCTTTTTCTTTGCGGACCACAAAATGGGTAATCATTTGGCCGCTGAACGGAACAAGTTTAAAAATCGAATTCGCATCAATGCCATAGCTGGCAAGGTAATGTTTGTCCAAACCGATCATGGCAGTCAGGTAACCACCGGCAGAGTGACCTGCAACCACAATTTTCTTCGGATCGCCTCCATACTTACCGATATTCTTAAATACCCACGCCACAGCAGCCGCCGCATCATCGACGAACGCCGGACTCTGAACCATCGGGCTTAGACGGTAATTAGCAGCAACAACCGCCATTTTTTGGTCCTTCAGGCGTTCCGGAATGAATTTCTCTCCTTCGGTTAAACCTCCTCCATGAAACCAAACTACGGTGATAAAACTATCCACATTTTCCGGAAAGTAAATGTCGAGCCTGCAGCGATCTTTCATGTATTTATCCGGTCCTTCTCCTCCGCGATAAGATATATTTGTTTCGGTTTTATAGGAAACCTTGCCCGTCTGACCAAACGCAAGATGGACAGAAAAAACAAATAGGAATAGAGAAAATAGTTTCATTGTCGATTATTTTCAGCCCGATCAGGCTGATTTTGCTTCCGGGGCACAGCCTTCCTTGTACTCAGAAATGATGTTTTTCACCATTTGCGGCGAAACACGACCGAATACTTTTTCGCCCACCATCACCACCGGGGCCAAACCGCAGGTTCCAACGCAGCGTAAGCAATTCAACGAAAACTTGTTGTCGGCGGTGCTCTGACCGACCTCGATGCTGAGCTGCCGCTTAAACTCGGCCAGAACTTGTTCGGCGCCCCGGACATAGCAGGCGGTTCCCATGCAAATCGAAATTGGATTTTCTCCCAAAGGAATCATGGTAAAAAAGGAGTAAAACGTGACCACGCCATACACTTTGGCTACCGAAATATTCAGCTCCTTGGCTATCACTTCTTGTACTTCAGCAGGTAAATAGCCCAATTTGCTCTGTACCTGGTGCAAAACATTAATCAGTTCACTTCCCTGATTCCCAAAATCGGAACATACCGTATTGATAAGTCCGATGGCTTTTTCCGAGAGTTTTATTTTTGGCATACTTTAAAGATTTTCAATTTTATTACTTCGTTTACTGGTCATTCTTTGTCATTAGTTGTCATTGATGGTCATTTATTCGTCACTATGTTGTCATTCAATAGTCATTGATGGTCATTGGAGTTGGAACTTCCGGAATTTCCTATCGTGTTAATATAATTGTTTAGTTTAATTCCCAATGAATTGTATCGGTCAATCAGGTCCGAAAATTTTTCTTCACTGATAAGTTTTCTGTTGGAGGCTTTTGTCAGCCATGTCTTGGTTTCTGAAAGTGATCCTCTTGAAAAATATAGAAAATTCTGGCGTAGTGGACAAAAAGAATGGTATTTTAAGGCTGTTTTGTTCATGTGGACAAAAAGAATGGTGTTTATTTTAATCATTTTATCGAGTTTCTAAATTACAACTTAACTTTGCAATATCAAGTAAAACGGAAGTAGGCTCTGCTGGAGAGCAACCTGCCAGGGATAGTCTTGATGACTGACGAAAATACCAAATTCAAGGAGCTATCATGTGGCTCCTTGATATTTTTTGAAGTCTTTATGCCTTCAAAAACTC
>JANXYV010000161.1 GCA_025355875.1 Prolixibacteraceae bacterium
AACAACATCGACCCGCAAAAATGGCTTACCTATGTGATTCAAAACATAAATGATACCAAAACTTCCAAAGTCAAAGATCTGCTGCCGCAATTTATCGATAAAAATTTACTGACCTAGAATGTAAATGCTGGGGTGGATACAGCAAAACCACCCTGTGCAGATACATCCCACTTTGAGAATACAACCTGACCTGCTAGATTTAAAATTTCAATTTTAACAATTTCATCTTCAATAAGTCCGCTTATTCTTAAAGAAAAATCAGTTCCGGAAACAGGATTTGGATAAATTTGTATCTGACTTATTTTTTGAGTTGAAATTAATGAAGTCAGATTCGAAATTCTCATCCAGTTGATGTTTATATCCTTTCCGGTGATGGCCAGCCGGAGAGTTTGATTCCCGGCTTTTAAGTTTACAGTTTGAGAAAGGGTTGACCAGGTTTGCCAACCACCAGTTCCGTTTGGCAGTGCAAAAGTTGCCAGCGTTAAAGTGCCGTTTTTCAGGCTAAATGCACCTGTTTTATTTAAACTGGCTACTCTCATTTCTACGTTGTATTGTCCGTCAGCCGGGACATTGATGGTATAATCCAGCCAATCGCCCGGATCACAATACCCAATATTTTGTCCGCCACCTGTATCTGTAGTGGTTTCCAGCTGAATACCAAACATTTCATCATAAGCCTCCGCTTCAATAGTAGCAGGAACCGGGATATAGTTATAAACCTTTTCAACAACTACCGAGGAACCAATTGCAAAACCAACTCCGCCCAGATTGTCAAATGCCCTTGCTGAAACAGAATATGTTCCAGCCACAGTCGGCGTCCAGGTAAATGAATAGGGAGCCGTCTTTGAAATCCCGATTAATGCGCCGTTGGCCGTAAACTCAACTTTTTGAATCATACCATTGTCAGATGCATCTGCCGTTAAGTTTACGGATGATTTCAGACTGATTTTTGTTTCGCCTGTGGGTTGAGTCAAAGTAACTACCGGAACCGGATCAGTTGTGATGTTTTCAACCAAAGGTTCGCCTCGACCATCGGCATCCAGCGAAGTATAGGTGTAACGTTTAACCAATGTTCCGGAGGCATCAAAAACCAGCATTTGAGTAGCATCTTTGGTAATGCTTCCGGTAATTTCAGCGTTTATTCCGGCGTTTACCTTTATCTGCAAGGTTTTCGCCTGAACAAAAGAGCCATTATCCAATCTTATCGTGTAATCGAAATTAGTTGTTTGATCCTTGTTTAAAATCATGATTGCAACTCCTGTTGAATCTTGCATCGGAATTACAACCACATTAGCTTTATTATCGGTTGTGGTAATGTATTTTTTCTTAAAGTTCTGGCCAAGCATCAAACAGTGGTAATAACTTGAACGGCCTTTCAAATCCTTATCGAATAGACTCAAATCAGTACCTGAGCGGTCAGGTCCTTCAAACATGCTCCAGGCATTCATGCTGAAAGCTCCTTTGCGCATTCCTAAGCCATACACTTCGGCAAACAACTGTCCCGCATGAAACGACCAAACATTCTGATCGGGAGTGGTGTTTATGGCATTGTCATAGGTGGTATTAAATTCGGTGAGTCCCCATGATAATTGTTTGCCGGCAGGTCGTTTGGCATTCACGGTATTCAGTTTCGACAACAAATTATTCACATCCGATTCAAGTCCTGAAATATCAGTAAATACATATTTATGAAAAGTCACCACATCGATATAGTAGTGTCCGGCGGCATCTTTGCCGGTGATATCGGCCGATCCGCCAATGAGCGGAGTCATATAAGCCGAATTTTGATACCAGGAAGTTTCAGGTCCCATGATGATGATGGTCGAATCTACCGATTTTAAGGCGGATGCAATGCGTTTGATATAAGTACTGACTGCATTGGCATCGCCAAAATTATTGCTGGGCAGATCGGGTTCGTTGCTGATGTTCCAAAGTCTGATGTTTTTCTTATTGGTGATATTCAGGTTTGTAATGAGGTTTATCGCCTGCTGGGCGGTAAAAGTATGATTCACCTGAACAATCGGTTCAGCTTTGGCCAAACGGATACCGTCAATCAGACTGATATATTTTGCATAATTCGATTGATAACCTTCAGCACCGGAACCGCCGATCCGAATGCTTTGAAATTTGGCGAGAGCCATGTCGTCCCAAAGTCCAGTCAAACCAGCTCCGTCGTACCAGGCATTGTTGCCAATCAGGTAAGTACTGATTGCCTGTGCCTTTAATTCGCTTGTTTTACTGATAACCAGAATTGAAATAACCAAAGCACAAATTCGAATATTAAAAAGCTTCATTGTTAATTTTTTAAGTTGTTAGAAATTCAGACGAATAGATTATTCGTTCATTGAAGCTCGCAAATCCTTCAATAATGCCGGAACCAAAATATACGGATCGTAAGGAACCCCTTTTACAGAAAGCGTTTCAACAGGTAAATAACCACGATATTTGCTTTTATTTATGATTTTCATTAAACGGGGAAAATTGGTTTTTACAGGGCTTCCCAAACCAAAAACACTTTCCTTGACTTGCCAGTTAACCGTGTAGGGAATAACTGCTTCGATATCGGCATAAGGATCGGCCACTTTGAAATTTCCGGTATCAAGAATCAATCCGGCCCATTTCGAATCCACCGCTTTGACCACTTTGATGCATTGTTCTGCAGTTTGCAACATGTCGCCATGGTTCTGAATGCCAATGATAACGCCATGTTGAGCTCCAAAAGCTGCGCACTCCTTGTAACATTCAATCATCCAGCCCGCTACTTCATCCCATTTGTTTTCATAGCCTTTGGGAATTTCACCGGCAAATAAACGGATAACAGGAGCTCCCAGTTTAGAGGCCACTACGATCCATTTCTTCGTCCTTTCAATATCAGCAGCCCGAACTGCCGGATCGGGCGAAGCAAAATTGTTCCGGATACCGGTTCCGCTAATGTCGATTCCCAATTTGAAGGCTTTATGCTTTAATTCGTAGATGTATTCGTCTGATGGAACTTCAGGATAAGTGGGAATATAATAGGCGGTAATATCCAGGGCTTCAATATTCTGTACGGCACACCAGTCCAAAAGATCAAACAAAGTAAATGCAGGTTTTTCAGGGGTACCTTTGGCCATCAATACATCGTTGAACGAGAAGGCATTTAAGGCGAGCTTTACATGAGATTGATTGGTTACCAATTTTTCATTCTGCGCGAATGAGGTATTTGAAATCAAGCTCAGAAGAATGAATCCAGTCACCCCAAAGAACCATAAACTGAACCCGTGCATTTTTTTGAAATAACTTTTCATAGTTTAATGCAATTTAGCCAAGTGGCATAAAATAAACAGCTTCAACGATTGATCTGATTTTTTCTTCCTCATCTTTCGAAAAAGCAATATTTTTAAGCGTGTCAATATTATCGTTGAGCTGCTGAACTGAGCTGACTCCAACGATCACTGAAGTTACACGATGATCGCGCAATAACCAGGCTGTTGACATCTGTGCCAGTGTTTGTCCCCGCTGCAAAGCCATATCATTGAGTTGACTGATACTCGCTATCAGCTCAGGAGTGATAAATCCGGGTTTCAGAAAATGCGCCTTCGAGGCACG
Source organism: Prolixibacteraceae bacterium (assembly GCA_025355875.1). GTDB lineage: Bacteria > Bacteroidota > Bacteroidia > Bacteroidales > Prolixibacteraceae > Aquipluma. The sequence continues at coordinate 3,589 of JANXYV010000161.1, forward strand.
TGAACCTGTTGGAATTCCTTTCAAATACCGGTCGCTCAAAACACCCTGGGCCAATGGAGAAAATGCGACAAAACCAACTCCGTTATCTTCCAATACATTGAGCAGTCCGTTTTCAACAACCCGGTCAAGCATCGAATATCTCGACTGGTGGATCAGGCAAGGGGTTCCCAGTTTGTTCAGAATTTGTATAGCTGTTTGAGTTTGTTCAGGCGAATAATTTGAAATTCCGGCATACAGTGCCTTACCGCTTTTCACCAGGTGGTCGAGCGCCATCATGGTTTCTTCGAGTGGTGTATAGGGATCGAAACGATGTGAGTAGAAAATATCCACATATTCGAGCTCCATGCGTTTTAGACTTTGGTTTAGGCTTGCAACCAGATATTTCCGGGAACCCCATTCGCCATAAGGTCCTTCCCACATGTCGTAGCCGGCTTTGGATGTAATCACCATCTCGTCGCGGTACGAAGCAAAATCTTTTTTCAGGATTGAGCCAAATACTTCTTCGGCTGAGCCTGCCGGCGGGCCATAATTGTTTGCCAGATCAAAATGCGTGACTCCCCGATCAAAGGCTTTCCGGATGATTTCTCTTGAATTGTCGAAGTTATCGGCAAAACCAAAGTTGTGCCATAAACCCAGTGATATGGCGGGTAACAACAAACCACTTTTTCCGCAGCGGTTGTATTTCATGGTTTTGTAGCGGTTGCTGTCTGCGAGGTAATTTCTTTCCATTTTTGTTTGACTTATTTTAGTGTTTCGTTTATAATTTCATTAGCGTTTTGTTCGAACTTATCGTTTTGTGGCCGATAGAACGTGAAGGCTTTGTTGAAAATGCATGGTCGGCCTTGAATTTCGTTTTCCCATTATACCCCGAGTTAAAACTCGGGGCTAATGATATTGTTTCAATCTAAAATAGCTTCATTTTTTTAAGTGATTGAATAGTCGCACTGATTCTATTTCTGATCAAATTCAGTTTTCTTCTTTTTATAGAAATCCTGAAGTACAAAAAACGCTTTCTTTTTATCACCCGTTTCAGAGATCAGGCCTTTGCGGTTCCAGCCATCCTGAATGCCGGGAAGTACGCGGCGCGGAGAACGGAAGTCGGCAAGAATCCAAGGGGTAATGCCACGCAATTGAGGAATTTTGTCGAGCATTTTCAAGGTTTCGATGTATAAGTCTTCCTGATATTCTTCAGTCCAGCGGGCGTCTTTCGAACCATGATTTCCCTGCAAGGCATCTCCTCCAAACTCGGAAATCATGACTGGTTTATCGAATTGGATATCAAATTCAGCCGTCTTGCATTTTTCAACCAATCCATCGTACCAGCCGATATATTCATTGAAGCTGATAATATCCACTAATTCCTGAAGTGGATCGGCTATCACCTGGGTATTCTTGGAGCCTTCTTTGGTATGTCTTTCCAGTGCGGCACTAACCAGACGAACCGGATCGAGCTGACGGGTGGTCTTAATCATTTTGGTCAGGAAAACTGTGCGGTCGTCCGATACCGGAGTTTCATTGGCCATCGACCAGATAATCACAGAAGCCCGGTTTTTATCACGGGTAATCATGGCAGTCAGTTGATCATGTGCATTGGCATAGGTCTCCGGATTATTCCACTGAATGGTCCAGTACACCGGCACTTCAGACCATACCATGATGCCCAGTTCATCGGCTACACGGGTCATGTTTTCGTTGTGTGGATAGTGTGCCAGCCGCACAAAATTACAGCCCAGTTCTTTGGCCCATCCCAGCAGCATGCGGGCATCTTCAACCGAATAAGCACGTCCGCCGCGTACACCATTCTCTTCGTGAATGGAGATTCCACGCAGGAACACGGATTTCCCGTTGACCAGAATATCTTTCCCTTTTGTTTCCAAAGTCCGGAAACCGATTTTATCGGTCAGTACCTCGTCGTTATGAGTCAGCTTTACCTCGTACAGGAGTGGATTTTCGGGAGACCAAAACTTCATGTTTTTAACCGGAATCAAGGTTTTTGCATTTCCTTCGCTGTCGGTGGTGCAGCTTGCTTTAATGCCTGCTTCAGGAATTTCGATCATCACTGCCTGGCTGGCTTTTTCCGGGCCATTCAGGATGACCGAAACTTCGATCATATTCGGATTACTCCTGGCCAGTTGGACGTAGGAATCCTGAATAAATGTGCCGGCCACTTCCACGATTTTCACGTCACGCGTCAGCCCGCCATAATTCCACCAGTCGGTATTGATGGTTGGTACTTTCTCAAGACTGCGGGTATTGTCAACCTTTACGATTACAAAATTACCTTTTGGATTTAGCTTGCCTGTAATTTCGTAATTGAAAGGAGTAAAACCGCCAAGGTGTTTGCCCAGTTTCTTCCCGTTCAGGTAAACATCGGCTTCGTAATTGGCTGCTCCAAAATAAAGGAACAGTCGGTTTCCGTTCGTCGGAACGGCATAGTCGAACGCCTTGTAATACCAGACCGAACCCTCGTAATAAAAGAGTTTTTCCTTTTGCGAGTTCCAGTCGCGAGGAACCAAAATATTGTCAGATTTGTCAAAATCATATTCGACCCGTTCCGACGGATCCTTGGCCTTGTATCCTAAAAAGAGCGATTCAGAATTACTTGGATTGGGCATCTGGTCCCTGGCATCTCTCCGATAATCGTAATAGCCGGTTTGGTAGGGATCTACCACATATTTCCATACGCCGTTCAGGGTCATCGAAGTTCTGTTTCCGATGTTGGTTATTTGCGGTTCCTGGGCAAATATAAAGTTGTTCGCTGCAATCATAAATAGGATTAAAAGTGCTGTGAATGAGAATCGTTTCATGGTATAGTTAGTCATTTTATTGTTTGATTACTTCAAACTTACCTGATAGATATTCGAACGAATTCCAACCCACCTGAACTTCAAACTCGCCGGGTTCAACAATGCGTTTCATGTCAGGTCCGTAGTACTGCAATTTATCGGCAGTAATGTTAAAAGTGACGGTTTTAGTTTCGCCTTTAGCAAGATGAATGCGGGTAAAGTCTTTCAATTCCTGAACCGGACGTGTCACTGTACTCACCATATCCCGGATATAAAGCTGAACGATTTCATCGCCATCCCGTTCTCCAGAATTGGTCACGTCTATGTTCACATTTATCGGTTCGCCAGCAATTACCTTTTTGGCATCCAGTTTCAGGTTAGCGTATTTATAGGTCGTATAACTTAATCCATAGCCGAACCGGTATAACGGCGAATATTCTCCATTGATGTACGGACTTTCGTGCACATACGGTTTACTGTTATAAAAAACAGGCAGTTGACCTACATGACGGGGGAAAGTAACTGCCAGTTTTCCGCTCGGGTTCACTTGACCGAACACCACATTGGCAACAGCAGTTCCCTGTTCCTGCCCCAAATACCAGCCTTCGATCATGGCTGGGGCTTTCTCTGCCAGGTAATTCACCGATTGTGGACGACCATTGATTAAAAGGACTGCAGTTAGTTTTCCCAGCGCGAAAATAGCTTTGGCCAGATCTTCCTGCCGACCCAACAAATCCAGATCGTAATAATCTCCGGTATGATTTTTCCATTCTTCACGGCAAGTCAACTCGTTGCCACCCATCACCAATAGCACTGCATCGGAGGTTTTGGCCAGTTCCACTGCTTTCTGAATCCGGAGATTCTCTGCTTCAACTGTTTTTTCAGGAGCTTTTATGGTGGTATCGTTCTCGTAAATTTTAAATCCTTCGGAGTAAACGACTTCAAATTTGCCTTTCCCATAGGTTGTTAATCCTTCCAGAATACTGATTCCGGGACTTGCATTGTTCGAATAATTGCCATAATGAACTTCGTCAGCATTCGGGCCAATCACCGCCAAACGCCTGATTTTATTTTCGCTGAAAGGCAGTGTGCCATCGTTTTTCAGCAGAATCATACCTTCTTCAGCAGCTTTCAGGGCAATTTGCCGGTGCTTTTTCTGCATTTCAAGCGTTTCGTTTTCACTGACTATTTTAACGTAAGGCTGTTCAAACATGCCCATAATGAACTTATTCCGTAATACCCTGGCAACAGCCGAATCGAGTACTGATTCCTTCACTTCTCCGGATTTTATTTGTTCAGGCAAAAAACGAAAGCAATATTCCTTCCAGTTGCTTGGGCATTCGAAATCCATTCCGGCAGAAATGGCACGTTTGCCTGCTTCGGCCTGGTTTACTGTGGCATGTTGTCGGGTTACCATACGGTTTACACCATCATAGTCTGAAATCACATATCCGGTAAAGCCCCATTCACCACGAAGCACATCGTTGAGTAACCAATTGTTGGCATGATTTGGTACACCGTCAATTTCGTTGTATGAAGCCATTACTGTGCGTACATTGGCTTTTTTCACAGCCATTTCAAACGGATAGAGATGGTTTTCGCGAAGAACCCGTTCCGAAAAATTAGCAGGAGCAAGGTTAGTTCCACCCTCAGGCTGACCATGACCTGCAAAATGTTTGGCGCACGCAATCAGGTGGTCCCCGTCGATGCTTTTGGAGCGGCCCTGTAATCCGAGTATGGCTGCAACTCCCATTTCAGCAACATGATAGGGATCTTCGCCCAGAAACTCATCCGATCGACCGAAACGGGGATCGCGCAATAAATCGATGACCGGTGTTGCTGCATGCGTAGTTCCAAAACTTCGCATTTCTTTAGCCACAGCGATATAAACACTTTCAATCAATTCTGTATCCCAGGTGCTGCCCAGTAAAGGAGGAGCTGGAAATACGGTTGACTTATCCCCATTCCCAACAAACCCGTGGCATCCTTCAGCATTGGAAATTGCAGGAATTCCCAGAGGAGTCTGTTCCATGAAGTATTTTTGGATGGCGTTGAACCGTGCCGCATATTCGGCCTGACTCATCTGTGTCTTGAATTGAAGAAACCCGATGCCGTTTTTAACCGTGTCGCCCAACGAAGCAATCGCCTTTTTCAGCTCTTTGGGTATACTTGCATCCATTTTGGGGTGCCAGATATCGATTTGACGGCACTTGTCTTCGAGGGTCATTCGCCCAAGTAAATCTTTTATCCGTAATTCAATCGATGCTGTTGGGTCTTTGTAAATTGGTTTCCGAATTTGTGCATGAAGAAACCCGACATTCAACAAAATAAAGGCAAAGAAGAAGAAAAACAAATGTTTCATTAGGCTCTTGTTTAAATTTTGGATTTAAATTGGCATAGGACTACGTATCAAAACTTAGTCCTATGCACTCAAACTGCGGAGATATTCCACTATATTTTAATTTTCCAATTGTTGTGAATGATTCAAATACTGCTTTTACTTATTCTGACATGTATGGTGGTCTGCTTCCCTGATTCATCACCTTCGAGAAAGAGCAACTGATATCCGTCGTTTGACCTATTTGGCTCAGCCTGATTCGCAGATTCAGCTTTAAAGATAAGGTTTTCCGGTTGAAGAATTTCCACTTGTAAGGATTGATTGTTTTTAGTTAGGATCGCTTTCCCATCCTGAAGATTTACTTCGGTACCGGTAAGTATTTGCCATCTGAAATGCTTTTTGCCTTCGCCCCAGGTAATTTCATCGGTAATTTCAACATATTCTTCCCTGGTTAGTGTAAAGCAGCGAACCACGCTGCGTGCATGTGGAGCATAGGCCTCGCTTAAATTGACTTTTGATGTAGTAATTCCTGATCCGGAAGTCATTTCGGTTATGGCTGCTTTTGCCGCTGCACGCTGAACATCATTGTTTAAAACCAGTGTGTTGTGTGATTTTGTATTCAGTCGGAAATATTGCCAGCGGCCACCACCTTCCGACGGATCGAAATAGCCCGGCAAATCGTAACTGTCACGGCCTAAATCAGAAGCAAAGCGTTCTCCGCTCATGTCGAGCACAAACGAACCTAGATCCAAATGGGCATGATCGGCCTGGTTGAAACCGCCCTTGAACCCAATAAAAGTTGATTGAGCATTTGCCCATTCGCCCCTCATGGAACCAACATTCACACTGCTAAATACTTTGCTGGTTGGTAATGCTTTTGCATCTGTCTTTGGTGCATACCAAATAAGGTTGAATGCGTCAATCTCTGCATTTTCAGCAACCCCTTTTTTCAGCAAGCGGTGATTTTCGTTGATGCATGCATCGAGTTTGAATTCTTTTCCCAGCCAAAACAAAAATGGAAGCGGATTATAACTTTCGTCGGCATCAGCAAAGTTGAACAGCTTGTCATTCGCACCTGACATATAAATTGGGAATAACCCGGTCTGGTTGAAACCTTCAGTTTTTGAAAGTCCAAAATCATTTCCGGTCACCCTTTTCAGGGTATCGACTAAAAGAATACTGTACCAGGTGGTATATTGCCAGTAATCGGGACCGCCTTCCCAGCCGCCGTCTTTGCCGTAGCTGTTAAATGCGATGGGTAAAAACTTAGTTGTCGCTTCAAACACATTGCTGCAAAGTTGGGTTTCTTCATCAGCAACTGCTAAAGCGCCAATAATAAGACTGCCGTTGCAAACCTGATTCCAGTTGAATTTGTGACCAGCCCACCAGATTTTATCCTGATGCAAATCCAGACCAATTTGAATTCCTTTTTCGATCATTGTGTCTTTGATGAACTTCAGGTCTTTGGCAGGTAAAGCGTGAAAAAGCCAGTCGTATCCGATGGCAAATGCGGTAATGAGTTCTGCGGTATCGAGGAAATGATCTTTGTTCCAATGTGGATAACCAGCCGCCGAAACCAACTCATTATTTGCCCTTTGAGCATACTTTAGATCTTCGGTTAAAAGATATGATAAGGCCAGGGTTTCAACGCGTGAATGTATCTCCTGGCAATTCTTCAACATCCGTGGACCTGTAATCTTAAAAGGTACAGGTTCTTCGGTCAGTAAGCGGTTAGCCTTCCGGAGCAGCCCGTTTTGGAGTTGTTCAAAGTGACTGTCGTTTTTGCTTAATTCTTTTAGTTCTGCAATCCGGCTGTTATCTATAAATAAACGAGGATGCTCCGTGCTTAAGATTTTTATCATTTTCTTTAAATTTTACGTATGATATTGTTTTAAATTCCTTTTAATTTCAGATCAAAATGGCAGGCTGTCTGGTGCTCATTTCCCAAGTCCCGAAGCGGAGGATACTCGTTTTTACAAATGTCCTGAGCATGAGGGCAACGTGGATGAAAATAACAACCTGAAGGCAAATTGGATGCATCGGCAATTGCACCTTTCAGCATTTTCCCGGGTTTTGTCCTGGTATTCGTTCGGGGAATGATGGATAAAAGTCCTTCGGTATAAGGATGTGCAGGATGATGAAAAATATCTTCGCTCCGGCCTATTTCCACTATCCGGCCCACATACATTACTGCGAGGGTGTCGCACATGTATCGGATGACGCTTAAATCATGAGCAATAAACAAGTAGGTCAGATCGAAAACCTGCTGAAGTTCTTTCAGTAAATTCAGGATTTGCGCCTGAACCGAAACGTCGAGGGCCGAAACAGGTTCATCGGCAATCACCAATTGAGGCTGGGTAACCAAAGCCCTTGCAATTCCAATACGTTGGCGTTGGCCACCACTAAATGCATGCGGATAACGATCCATGTAATCGGGACTTAAACCCGATTTTTGAAGGATGTCGGCTATTTTGTTTTTATATTCGTGCAACTCTCCACGGCCTCCGGCCCTCAAAGGTTCTCCGACAATCTGTTGAATAGTCATCCGCGGATCGAGCGAGGAATAGGGATCCTGAAAAACCATCTGGATTTTTTTTCGGAGTGGGCGCATTTTTTTGTTGGAAATAGGAACCAATTCGATTGGACCCAATTTGTTGTCATAAAAAGTGATGCTTCCGCTGGTGGGTTTCATTACCTTCATGATCAAACGACCTGTAGTGGTTTTTCCGCAGCCACTTTCGCCCACCAACCCAAAAGCTGAACCTTTATAGAGCTTGAAGCTAACTCCATCAACGGCCTTCACAAGTCCTTTGGATTTATCGAAGAAACCACCTTGAACGGAATAGTGCATACACAAATCGTTCACTTCAAGAAGAAGTTCTTTTTTTGTTGGATCCATCATCGGTTCGTATTTATTGAGGAAGTATATAAGTGACAGGCCACGCTCCGGTTGTCAGAAATTGCTTGCTGAATTGGCTCTGTCTGCTCGCATATTCCTTTCATCGCTTTCGGACAGCGGGGATGAAATTTGCAGCCCGCCGGATGATTGTAAGGATCGGGTATGCATCCGGTGAGCACTTCCAGTCGCTGCCCGTTGTAGACTTTGTCTATTTTAGGGATTGAATTCAGCAAAGCAATGGTATATGGATGTTTTGGCGAACTGAATAATTCGGATACAGGTGCATGCTCAACCACCTTCCCGAGGTACATCACCATCACTTCATCGGCAATGTTGGCCACCACACCCAAGTTGTGCGAAATGTACAGGATCGATGTGTTCAACGTCCGCTGCCGTTCGGCCAAAACTTCAAGAATCTGCGCTTCGGTCGAAACGTCAAGCGCGGTAGTGGGTTCATCAGCGATCAGGATTTCTGGATTACAGGCCAGCGCCATGGCTATCATCGCCCGCTGCCGCTGGCCTCCGCTGATTTGATGCGGATATTGAGTGATCACTTTTTCGGGGCGCGGCATTCCTACCGAACGCAAACTTTCAATAGCTTTTTGCAAGGCATCAGCTTTATTGAGCTTATCGTGCAGAATCAGTACCTCTGTAATCTGATTTCCGAAAGTATGCATGGGACCAAAGGAAGTCATGGGTTCCTGAAATATCATTGCGATTTCTTTCCAGCGGATCGACCGGATCAGTTCGCCGGTGGTATTCATTTTTTGAAGGGCCACTTCGCCATGTCTGGGTGAGCAGAAATTGATTTCTCCTGAAGTAATTTTCCCGGGAGCTTCAATCCGTAGTAATGTACGTGCGCTTACACTTTTACCACTTCCGCTTTCTCCAACTACACCGAGAACTTTCCCCCTTTGCAATTGAAACGAAACTCCATTCACGGCAGTAACATCGCCCTGTCGCATATTAAAGGCAACCTTTAAATCTTTTACTTCGAGTAAATTATTCTCACCTGTCATACGCTTAGTTTTTATAAGGATCAGCCGCATCGCGGATACCATCACCCACAAAATTGAATGCCAGAACTGCAATTACGACAAGTACAGCAGAAACTAGTAACCAGGGATAAGCTGAAATGGCAGCAAGGTTCTGAGCATCCTGAAGCAATACCCCAAGGCTTACGGTTGGTGGCCTGAGTCCAAGTCCGAGGAAGCTAAGCGTGGTTTCGCCCAGTATCATTTTGGGGATTTCGAGGGTTAAACTGACAATAAGGTAGCTTAAAAATCCCGGCAATAAATGGGTTGTTATAATTTTCCATCCCGAAGTTCCTGAAACTTTGGCTGCCACAATATATTCTTCTTCACGCAGTTGAAGCAGCTTGGAACGCACCTGACGCGATAGTCCGGTCCAGCTTCGAAGTGCCAATATGACCGTTATGGCAAAATACACTTTCAGGTTTCCCCAATCCTGAGGGATTACCGCACCTAAGGCCATCCACATGGGAATCGTCGGGATGCAGGAAATAAACTCAACTACCCGTTGAACGATATTGTCAATCACTCCGCCGTAATATCCGGCTATTCCGCCAATGATACTGCCCAGTATGAATGTAATAAACACTCCGAATAAACCAACGGTCAGCGAAATCTGCAGGCCATATATGTTTCTTGAAAAGCAGTCGCGCCCCAGCACATCGGTTCCCATTAGGTTAATCGAGGTTTTCGGGTCGACCCCAAATAAATGAATATTGCTTTTTATAAATCCCAGCCAATGGTATTCAGCACCTTTCACAAAGAATCTGACCGGATATGGGGTTGAATAGTCGGTTTTGAAAATCCGCTCGAAAGTTTCAGGAGTAGTATTTATTTCCTGGTTGTACACAAAAGGCCGGTGAAGCTTCCCCTCGTGGAAAATGTGAATCGGGGTCGGAGGTGAATAAATATATTTTGAATCCTCCCAAGGGTCATAAGGGGTTATAATGGGGGCAAAAAGGATACATAAATAAAAGGCAGCGAGAATATACAAGCCAATCAGCGCCAGTTTATGGTCTTTAAATTTGGCCCAAATTAGCGTCCATTGCGAAGCAGAATGAAGCGCATTGAATCGGTCAGGCTCACTATTTTTCCTTTTTCGGAGGAAATCCAGTCTAAATGTGGCTAGTTTTATCTTCATAGTTTTAACCTAAACGAATTCGGGGATCGGTAATGGCCAGTATGATATCCGAAATTAACATACCAATAATTGTCAAAAGGCTTAATATCATTAAACATCCGGCTGCCAGATACATATCTTCGCCCAAAAGGGCCCGGTATAGGAGTGGCCCAATGGTTGGAAGTCCAAGAACAATTGCTGCAATGGTTTCACCGGAAAAAAGCTCCGGAAGAAGCCATCCGCCTGAACTGATAATGGGGTTCATGGCTGCCCGGACCGGATATTTATTGATGAGCTTGCTTTCTCTCAGTCCTTTGGCCCTTGCAGTAGTCACATATTGCTTGCCCAGCTCATCGAGCAGGGTTGCGCGCATGGTCCGGATCAGTGCTGCCGTGCCCGACATGGTGATCACAATAATCGGGATCGGCAGATGCTTCATAAAATCGATTGCCTTGGCCCACGACATAGGTTGATCCATAAACTGGGGAGATTGCAGCCCTCCGATACTAACTCCAAATCCTTGGTAGGCAATCCACATCAGGATTAAAGCCAACAGGAAACCCGGAACAGCCATTCCGATAAATCCAAAAAAAGCAGCCAAAAAATCCCCTACCGAATATTGTCGCCGGGCAGCATAGATCCCAATGGGAATCGAAATCAGATAAATGACCAGCAGAGAGGTAATTGATAACAGTAAAGTGGCCGGAAGTCGTTCAAGGATAATGACCTTTACTTTTTCGGTGTATAAAAACGAAACCCCCATATCGCCCTGAATAAAGCGGCAAAACCATTTTCCGTATTGCACCAGAAAAGGCTGGTCGAGACCATAACTGTGCCGGAGGGCAACCATGGAAGCATTGTCGATTGACATCCCTGATTTTTCTAATCGGGCCATGTACGAGGTTAAATAATCGCCAGGAGGGAGTTGGATGACCAAAAAGCTAAAAAACGATACGAAGAGCAGCACCAGGGCTCCCCATGACATTCGTCTGATAATGTATTGAAATAGCTTCATGTAAATTTCCCTCGTGTTAAATGTGTTGGCTCGGTTGATCCCAGTAATACGTTTGAACCATGAAAGATTTTGCCGTCACTGTGCCATAACCAATCTTGATTTTGTCCGGAACATTTTTCAGCCCATTCTTCACCACCACAGGCATTGGAGCATAACCAACTGTTCCGATGCAAACCAGTTGTTTTGAAAAGAAGTCCCAAACCTCGCGGCCATACCGCTGATATTCCCCATCGTCTTTGGCATGGTACCAGCGAGCCATGGTATTGAATTGGTCTTTCCATATCTGAGGTGGCTCAATTCCTTCTTTCCCTTCGGAATAATACCAATACCACCAATCCATAGCATAGAATAAGGCATTGTTCGGGTTCCATTTGGAAACCCAGGGTAGATAAGCTGCAATTTCTTCAATCAGATCGGCATTCCAGCAGGTACAATCATGATCGCCTGATTTACAGCGTTGTTGGCGGAACTGGTCGTCGCTCTGTCTTAATATGGTGTCCATTCCGGCTTTGCTCCAGTCTTGCCTGACCAGTTCAATCAACTGCAAGGGATAATCCTGAATGATGTAAATGAGAACCGTTTGCAGCCTTTTTCCATCCGGCATCAGGCGAAATTCTTTTTTGTTGTCCCATTTTAATCCCATTTCATCTAACAGAGCATTTGCCTGTTTCAGGTCGAAATCGGCATAATAGGTCTGCCAGTCAGGATCGAAATAGGACACCTCTAAGTCAATGGTTGCCTGACATTCTTTTGCCATGCCAAAATACAGGCTTTCGTTGATCCGTTTGCGGTTTATGGCCAGCGACATGGCTCTCCGAAACCGGATATCATTGTATATTTTATTAAGTACCGGATCTTTATGGTTCAGGTTGAATGCGAACATGCATTCCGAAGAATTACCCATTTTCCATTGCTTAATGGTAAAATCGGCCAGTTTCAGGTTCTGCTGGTAAATAGAAATTTCGGGAAGCACAGTTTTGCCCATCGAAAGGCCGCCGGTTGCGATTCGGGCATCGCGCAGTTTGCGGTCTTCAACAACCGAAATGTAAATGCGGTCGACATAAGGCAACTGATTGCCTTCCTGGTCAACTTCAGCGTAATAGGGGTTACGTTCATAAACATCGTGGGTGGTTGCTGATGTAACCCTTACCCAGGGTGAAACATGAGGTTTTCCTTCGTGGGGGCGCATGTATTCCTCGCGTTCTTTGTATAACTGAAACCAATATTGGTACCCATATGATTTGGCAACTTCGTTGGCCATGGGGTTAAAATCGATATGGAATTGTTTCATGTAATGTGCAGGTTGCCCGAAAAAACTGGAAAAGGCCATATACTCATGGGCACTCATATTTAGGAGAGGCCTGAATGGACCTGCAAAAGAAATCCGGAATACCCACTTGCTGACTTTCTCGAAAACGGCATATTTTTCGCCGGTTTTCCAGGTATTGCGGGGTCCTTCGGGATATAATTCCTTGTTGTTTTGCTCATGTTCCCACCACCACATGATATCATCTGCTGTCAGTTCAACACCATCTGACCATTTCAAGCCTTCGCGGATGTAAAAAGTAAATGACGAAAAGTCGTTGCTATGTTCGACTTTCTCACAGATATGAGGTCGGATGATTATTCCTTCATTGTCGGTTTCCTGTGGGGCCGAAATGATGGCTCCATCGAGGAAGAAACGGCCACCCTGACTTTCTGCATCATCATATATCGTACCTCCGTATCTCCCAACCGAATGGACTTGCCTGATAAAGGGGATTTTAGGTAACCTTTCACCGATAGGAGGTAATTGGCCCAATGCGACTTTTTCTGCCAGCAGGGGTGACTCCTGATAGCCTGAAAGCGCTGACGACTGATCAACTCCCGACCCATTTAAATTCCCCGCAGCCGGGCTTACCCGTGAAGTTTTTGAGCCACAGGAGGCAATTACCAGTCCTGCCGCGGTAAAAAACGAGTTGGTTATAAAAGATCGTCGTGAAAATCCGTTCGTACCAGCCATACCTATTTCAATACACTTATGAATAAATGTTCAGATGAATAAAACCAGGGTTGATTTTGAAGAATTGGATGCGTCCATGCGCCAATTGGCACATGGACACATCCATTCAGAAATATTTATTCGGAATAAACCTGAGTGCGAAAATTCTGAAGGTATTTCAGTGTTTTTTCGGACTCTACGCGATAGTTGAAGGTTTCACCTGAAGTAGAAATCCAGGGATGTGCCGAAGACACAGTCCGCTGATATCCTATATCGCGCAACACCCTGAAAATATGCAGAATCTTATCGTCACAATTTCCAACATTCGGTTGATAGGTTTCTCCCTGAATATGAACATGCAAACAAAAATCGGGTTCAAGGGCAATGTCCTCGAAGGGTTGATCGATGGCAATGAAGTAGTTGAGGTCGGCCATCAGTTTGATCGACCTCTGGTTTAACCTTTTTACAAATTCAATTCCATCGCGGTAAGTCGGGAAAATGGTGTCGGGATTTGCAGTCGGCTCAAGGGCGATGAGTATGCCATATTTGTCGGCATACCTGGCGACCATTTCGCAATAATCGAGTGCGGTATCGGTGGCTTTGGTTTTACCCATGGCGCCAATCGGGAAGAAATTTCCCCAAACGCCTGCCACTTCGCAACCGATCTGAGCCATTCGCCTGCAGGTTTGTTCTGCCTGACGTTCCAATTCTGCAAAATCGGTGATATGATCGCCCGTAACCCGTTCATCCCAAAGCCAGTGACTGGTTGCACACCAGGGTGGCTGATTCCAGGATTTGATTTCAGACAGCTTCTTTTCCCAAACTTCATCGGTATCAAACGGTAAGAGAAGTTCCGTAATTGGAATTTCGGCGGTATCCCATCCGGAACACAATTCCAATGGCGGTTTCATCTCCACATTGTCGATGTTTAACCCGAGTTTGAATTGCTTTGTCATATTCTTTGAGTTCTTTAATTATTTCTCAGCATAAACTTCAGCACGAAGTTCCTGCAGATAAGCAAGCGCTTTTGCAGTTTCTTCTGTCAAACTGAATTCACCTGTTCCTGTGTTGATCCATGGGCAAGCACAGGATACAGCACCTTCGAAGTTGGTGTCACGAAGAACACGGAAGAATTCTTTGTGGATTGAGCGGTATCCGCCAACATTTGGCTGAGCACCGTTTGGTGCATCACCGGCAACGTGGCAATGAAGATTCCAGCTTGGTTGTTCTTTAATTACCTCGAATGATTCCTTGTTTTTGAGGAAGTAATTTAGGTCGGCCATAACTCTTACCTGCGGATGGTTTACCAGTTTCACAAATTCCAAACCTTCTTTATAAGTTGGGAATAAAGAATCGGGGTCAGCCATTGGTTCCAATGCAATATTCATGTTGTTTTTGGCAGCTTCGTCTCCCAATAGGTTTGCATAACGAATGGCATCTTTCATTCCTTTTTCAGTGGTTGTTTTTCTGAAAAATTTCCCATAAATACCGGCAGTTTCAACGCCTAAATCGCCCAGACGTTTCAATGTTCTTTTGGTAAAGAATGTGATGGCATCCCAATCTGCATCCTCGGTATTACAAGGATGACTAAACCAGTGGCTCGATACTTTAATCGGAGGCAAACCCCAGCCTAAAATTTCAGTCTTCCTTGCAACCCAATCATGATCGGTCATCAAAGGATCAATTAAAAGTTCGGTTGGAATTTCAGATCTTTCAAATCCTGCAGCAATTTTTGTTGAATCCATAATTGGTGAATCACCAAACAATACACTAATTTTAAACATGTCTAATTCTATTAAATTGTTAATAATACAAGGTTCTTTTCTGTTTAAACCTGTACAATTTTACACAAAAAACAGCCATTATTCGTGAACTATCGTCTATTTTAAATGAACCATCGTCCTATAAAAATGAGCCTAGAAAACGGGCTTATTTTTGATAATCAATAAATTATGACATTCAAAAATATTCGATGGAAAATTTTATGAACATTTCTATTTAAATCATATGGAGATTAGATATCTTTCAAGGGTTTGGTCAAGCTTTTTAGATCAAGCTCTGATCAAATGTCTGAAATGCTTGTAATTTAGCGAAGCCCTGATTACCTCATCGCATAAAATGGTAATGAATACGCCTTTCAGGTCTAAATGAAAGACAAACAGCAAAATGAATGAAAGGGAAATTACAAATAAAGTTCCGAACGACTGTGTATAGAACATCCATTTGGTATCCTTAAAACCACGAATGGCGTTTCCGATCACCACATTTACAGTAACCGGGAAAATCGTAACGGCTATAATATTCAACAGCGGAACCGCCCCTTTGATTAGCCCTTCATCTGACGTGAAAATGAAGAGTATCTGTTCAGGAAAAATCAGGAAAACGGATGAAGCAACCACACACAGGGCAAATGAATACCGAAGGCTCATGTAACTGATATGGGAAGCCTGTTTCCGGTTTCCGGCGCCTATTTCCTGACCGACCAAAACCATGGTTGCTTTGGCAATCCCCAGATAAAAGAAAAAAGTGATAGCCTGAATTCGTGAAATCAGCACATATATACCGGCCGCATAATCGTTGATTTCATTGACCATCCTGACAATAATGATTTGACCGAACGACCAGAACATGGCTTCGAGGCCGTAAGGCAAACCCACTACAATGTTCCGCTTCTGAATGCGCCAGCGTGGCTTAAGAATTCCTCTCAAGGTGGTTTTAAAAGGAAGCCTTTTGGTGGTAATATACGCAATGATCAGATAAACCATGCCACAAAAGTTGGCAATCGAAGTGGCAATTCCCGAACCCATAATTCCAAGCGCCGGAAACCCGAGGTGTCCGTAAATTAAAACCCAGTCGAAAAATATATTGGTGATCGTAGCAATAATGGCCATTATCATTATGGCCCTTGTTTTTCCTACACCCTGCAGAATAGATACAATCGACAATTCAATGCCCAGAAACAGCACCGAGAAGGAAAGCGATTTCATGAACTGGGTCGCATAAAGATTGATTTGTTCTGAAGTTCCCATCCAGGTCATCAAGGTGTGCGGAAGCAGAAAGAGAATCAGAAAGAAAGGAATGGAAATCAAACTGTTGTAAAAAAACGAAACTTCGGCAAACCGCTTAGCGCTGTTTAGCGATTTGCCCCCGAAACTGTGGGCAATCAATACCGTAGCTCCGGCGCTCAATGCAGTCAGAAATGAAATGATGATGTTATAAGGAAACAATACATTGCCGATTGCCGATAAAAAGAGCGTATTGCTGTGCCCCAGCATGGCCATATCCACCTGAAGCTGGATGTAATGAACCAGATTTTGTACAATGATCGGAGTCGCAATTGCAAATAACTTATATTGCAGGTTATCCTTCGAAATGCCTTTAAGCATGAATTATTATATAATTATCCTGTTAATCTGCTGAATTATAATTTCGTACCTATTATTCTTGTAAATAATTTATTCCAGGTTAAAAGCAAATGCTTACTTAATTTTTCATGATCGTTTTTAATGCTACATACAGGTTATTCCAAAAAGCATATAGCCGGTATCATTCATAGAAGAAATCAAATCAACAGAAGTAATTCCCACTTCAGGCTTTGGATTTGCCCATGTATACCGATAGATGCTCAAATCAAAACCCAGATTCTTTACCCTTTCGTTGGATCCTCCCCATGCCAGTTTTGCTTTTGCTGGAATTATTGAATTTTCAGGATGAAACCACCAATCTTCAACTTCAATTCTACTTTTGATCGTTATGGTTCTTTTCTCATTATTGACATAATTAACAACAATATAAACAACATCAGTTCCCTTTTCACTTTCCCATGCCGATGAATGTAAAAAGCATAAACATCCTGTTGTACAATTAATTGGTATTCCGATAATTTTTTCAGGATAGTGGATGTGAGACTTTTCGAAAGATACTTTACTGGCAAGCTGAATAATGCCTCTTGCATCGAAAGTTACGCCATTGAAATTGCTAATTCCTGAAGGTATTGGAATTTTATTATCAGGCTTCCCATGAATTTCTTCACTCAGGGCAAAGTTATAAAATGGACCCAGATTGACATATTTTCTCTCATCAGGCAATTGCCTTTGCTCAATAGGGTTTAGTGGTTTTCTTCTAATTTCCATTGGTTTTATAGTTTTCGTTCTGAATACACAGGCGGGCGTTCGTTGTCGAAGTCTTCGCTGGTATAATTAATTTTAGTGAGCAAATTGCCCTTGAAAATGAGTACCTGAGTCGCACGTGACTGAATGACATCTTTATAAACACCCTTACGTTTTCCCAGAATGACCCGGCTTAATCCGGAGCCTTTCTTTTTATGTTCTTTGGTGTATAAGGAGTATTCTTTTGGTTCGCCAAATCCGCGGTTCATAATCATCACGCTCAGCCGGTCTCCATCCTGTGCACCATAAACCATGAAATTGGTATCCTGTGCAATTCCTTTCAGGTATGTACCTGTGAAATATTTGGCCACGAATTGCATGTGCCAATACGATGCCCGTGGAGTAAGATTTGTTCCGTCGATATAGCTAAAATCAGATCCTTTTCTGTCGCCGCCATGTTCGAACATGCTCCAACTGGTTGCGAATGTGGCTCCATATTCCATGCAGCCACCCAATACTTCACCGAACATCTGGCCATTTCCCCAGGTATGAACTTCAGCTCCGCCTTTCGAATTGTACTCGCCAATTCCCCATTGCAAAGCATATTTGCCAGTACGGTTATTTAGTTTATTGACCTGATCCACCTTTGCTTTTGCTTTTGCAATCCGGACCAACATATCGTTGGATCCAACTGTGGCAGGATCGCCATTGCCCTGTGGATACCGATGCCAGGTCAGGCCATCGCAGTAATAATACGAATGACCCGGTACTTTTCCAGCGATATCGTTTTTGCCGCCAAAAAGATCATTGTAGTACTCCATAAAATCGCATTCATTCGGTCCATAAATCAGGATGGTCGAATCAATTGATTTCATGGCTGCTGAAATCGGTTTAAAATAAGTTTCAACCAATGCACCCATCGCTGACTGGGCTGGCCGGTCGGCCTGAAGCCAGGGCTCGTTACCAATGTTCCAATATTTGATTGGCTTAATCCCTTCATGTTTGTCAACATTAAAAAGCTTCACCAATCCGGCCGCCACATCAGCGGATTCATATTTTGACACCTGTAAAACCGGTTCCGCTCCCATAGCCTGGATTTTTTTTACCCAATCCAGAAGTGTTTCATTCGAAGGCATGTGATGATCATAGGCTGCTCCACCAATCCGGACATTTTTTACTCCGCATTCTTTGGTGAGGTCCCAAATCTTCTGATCCAACTGACTATACCAGACATTGGTACCTACCAGATTCGGACTGATTTTCTGAGCATGTACTGTGAACGAAAAAAGCAGAAATAGGGCAAAAATGGGAGTTCCAGGGACTGACTTCATCGGACTTGGAATTTAATTGTCGCAAAGGATTACTATAGTTGTTTTTAATTATTCACCAAGGCTTTCAAAATTGGTTCAACCCAGGCTTCTTTTTCGATATTATACACGATAAAATCGCTGTCGAATTGCCAGTAAGCCCAACTGAACCCAAATTTTTCAGCGGTGCGGGCCACGAAAGCGGTGTAGCGGGCTCGTGAATCCATTTCCCCTTTATCGTAAGAACCAAACTCGCCCAGGAATATGGGCCGTTTGTTTGCTATCGACCAATCGGCAGCAACTTTTAGTTTCTTTTCGATATATGATTTTTCCTCATCAGTTCCCATCCATTTTATGCCAGTAACATCTTTGGTATCTTTTGACCAGGGAGCGCCCTGATGGGTGAAAGCCATCGGATGATAAAAATGAACGGTAACAATGATGTTCTGTTCATTCTCTGGCAATTTCAGGGTAGGCAAACTTTCGATACCGTTCCAGTTTCCCGGACCGATAATGAGGGTACGGGTTGGATTGGTTTCGCGAATGATCTTAACAGCCTCAGCCAGATATTCATTCCACATTTCAACCGTTAGCTTCTGGTTGGGTTCGTTCAGTACTTCAAAAATCACCTGACTGGGTTGATCTTTGTATCGGGGTGCCAACTGACGCCATACCGATAGGAACATCTCTTTTTTCCCTACCGGATCATCTGCCATCTGGTTGAATTCGTGCATATCTAAAATCACCATCAATTTGGCTTCCAAACCTTTCCTGACCACCCAGTCGAGTGTTTCCAACCATTTTGGGTCAAATTGGTCGGATGATTTGTCCATGTGCGAAAAAGCATGCAAGTTGACTCGGATGTTTGAGAATCCCGCCTGCCTGATCATTTTAAAATAACTTTCTTTGAACCGGCCATTTTTATAATCTTTCCAGAAAGCGTTATCGTATCCAATGATGTTAACTCCTCTGCCAAGTCTTTTGCATTGTTCGGCAGCAGTAATTAACTGGGAATAAGAATTGGTTGCCATCAGAATCGTGGCAAACAGAACTACGGTTGTTACAAATACTTTTCTCATAACTGTTGGTTTGTTAATTTAGGATTGAAAATCTGTTATTTTATCTCCCTGATTTCAGGAGCCTTGTTCTTTAAATTTTGGTTCAGCCCATAAGTAATTTGCCTGATCAAAGAGCCTTTGGCATCGAATACAAACATGACTGAGGTCTGCTTTTCGATCGTGCCGCTTATGCGCAAATCAAGCGAAGCGTCAGCATTTATTACAAGTGGCTTTTTCGATTTTCCATTTTTGTTCAGTACAAGGTCAAATCCCATATCCATGTTTTGTGCCTGATTCATGACCAGAACAACAATCTGATCCTTATTGATGGATCCGATTGTTTTCACATATTTCTGATTATCAGTCGTATTCATAAAATTGCCTTTCATAAATTGCGCCATCATTTGGGTGTGGTAATAGCTGGAACGAGGGTAAAATTCACGGGGTGGTCCCAGATATCCAAAGTCAGTGCTTACAGCATCAGTTTCGCTGATGCACCAGGGATTTACAGAGAAAGCTCCGTATTGCATTCCAATCCCAAATATTTCAGCCATAAATTGTCCGCCAAGAAAGGAAGTATTACCGAATCCTGAAACTTCCCGGTCAGGATTTGCATAGGTGACATTCACTTCTGTAAGTCCCCACATTAACTTCGCATCGCCGGTACGGTTATACTTTTTGTCGGATTCGCCCATGATTTGTTGGAGTAATATGGACTGTTTCAGGATATTCACCGGACCAGTAAAAACCACATCGTCGCGTCCGAATTCCTTTCCGTTGGGATATCGGTGAAAGTTAAATCCATCGATTAACCAGGCGCCATTTTCTTTTAACCCTGCAATATCGAGCCGGCCGCCACAAAGGTCACGATAAGGCGCTTCGCGCAATTCACATTCGTCGAAGACAAAGATTTTGATGGTAGGGTCTACTTTTTTCATTGCAGGTGCAATGCGCAAAATGTAATCATGAATCTGATCAATTGTGAATTCTTTATGAAGAAGGGGTTCATTTCCGATCGCCCAGAATTGTATTTTTTTGTTGACCACTTTGTTAAAGTATTCAACTAATTCCATAGCCTGAATAGCGGTAAAATTTTGAGGTACCTGAAGGATGGGTTCAGCACCGATTTTATGGATTGAATCGATCATTGCCGTCAGTCTTTTTCGTTCCGGCAAATTGTGGTTATATCCATTGCCTCCGATCCGGATGCTTTTTACTCCACTTTCTTTTACTTTTGGCCACAAGAGATCCATATAACCTGTACGGCCTCCTTCATCACCTGTTGCAATCCAATGATTTTGCCCAAAAAGAAATGGGCTGATTTCCTGTTCATTTGATCTAAAATTCAGGCTGATAATAACAATAGTAATTAAAATAATTCTTTTCATTTTTATTCCTTGTTGATTTAAGTACTTATTCATTTCTGTGGTATAAGGTACATCAAATACTGAAAAATACGGAAAGATGAATTTTAAAATCTACCATATGCTTCCTCAGGTAGATTTGATTAGTGGATTTTGCCTCGTACGCTAATGAAGCGCCGAGATAATGTGTCTCTGCTAAAGTGATATCAAAGAAAATATGTACTTAGAAATCCTTTCTTGAAAATAACATGTTATCATTCCAATAGATGGGTTTACTAGCAGGTGGAGTCGGACTATCTGTATATGAATCATACTGAAAGTAAGTCCTTTTTAGGTTCGACGCATTCCTAGCGTTAGAATCGCACGCCCCCAAAATTTTAAAATTCAGACCTTTAAGAAACTTAAATGAATATGTTAAGTAAGTATTTGTCTGATATTTATATTCTTCAAATTTATCATAGTATGAGATATACTCGGTCATATAAGCGTACGGATCAACACTAATTTCGGCAATAAGAGTAACGTGGTTAATCTATCCAATCGTGGTGGGTCCAAATCTTCAATCAACAGTATTAATAGGTTTAAAAACCAAATAATACTGTTGAAATCTTTTATTCTTATCGGCTATGTCCGCAAAATTGATATTGGAACCCGTTCCTTACTTATATTTATCGATAAATTAGTTATAATATTGTGTTTTTGGTATTTCTCAATATCACTTTTCAAAATTCCATTGTTCCCCAAAAATCCCAGATTGGTGTAACAAATTGATTCATTCTGTGCTGTAAATCCTAACAAACACTTCCGAAAAAAAAGATTATTTCTACTGTTTTTATATCATGCCTGGTACAAAAATTATTACAGGATGACTAAGGCCATCCTGTATTTAGCATATCACTATTTACGCATTATCATTTTACCAGATACTGATTTTTCATCAGAAGTTAACTGGTAGAAATACATAGCACTGGTAGCATTTTCAGGAGCAAATTTAAAACTGTATCTTCCAACAGGC
>JANXYV010000181.1 GCA_025355875.1 Prolixibacteraceae bacterium
CTTGAAGAATCGGTAATTAACTTGAATTTCCCTGCTAAAATTATCGATAATTTCCCCAATAAACCATTTTATACTTTTGAATTAGCAATCAATACCAAAAAGTATTTAGCATTTGGAATTAAATATTGAGCCCACTCTAAAAAGTTCAATAAAAAATTTGCATATAATAAAATATTGCAGTATTTTTGTAATGATAATAATATTGAGAATCTAATTAAATAAATTATGTTTCAACCTAACCTAAGTCACCAGCAAAAAAGTTTTTTCGGATTCGAGAGTAGTTTGCCCGAAAAATTATTAAAGGCATTGCATAAGTCTGAAGAATATTCTTTCTACGAAATTATCTTTCGCAATATTGACGAGAAGAAATTTTCGGTTCTCTACTCGGATAAAGCAAGTCGTCCGAATGCACCAGTGAATTGTCTGGTCGCTGCATTGATATTGAAGAGTAAATACAATTGGACTTATGAGCAATTATTCAAGAACCTTTCCTTTAATCTACTAACCAAAACAGCCTTGGGACTTGATTCTTTAGCTGATATACCATTTGACGATGCAACAATATTTAATTTTCAGAATAGATTATTGAGTTATGAAGTAAAAACTGGTGAAAACCTTTTAGAGACAGTATTTGACAATTTAACTCAGGAGCAAATAAAGAAATTAAAATTGAAGACCAATATCCAACGAATTGATTCAGTAATGGCATCATCAAATATTCGCAGCTACAGCAGGTTACAATTACTAATCGAAGTATTAATAAGGTTATGGCGAATCTTAGATGCTGAAGATAAAAAGTTATTCCAGTCAAAATTTTCAAATTATGTCGTCCAGTCCAGCGGTCAATATATTTATAAAATGCAATCGGTCGAGCTACCAAGAGAAATCACTCAAATCGCTGAAATTTATCAATTTTGCCAGGAGAATATTCTCTCTAAATATCAGGAAACATCTTTTTATCAAATATTTGAGCGTATCTATACAGAGCATTTCACGGTATTTGAAAACAAGATTGAAGTCAAACCCAAAGAGGCGCTAGGCAGTTCTTGCCTTCAGTCACCAGATGATTTGGATTCCACCTTCAGAGATAAACGTGGAGAATCTTTCCGAGGTCAATTGATTAATGTTACAGAGACCTGCTCGAAAGAAAACCCGATAAATCTCATAAGCGATGTAGCGGTAAGCCGCAATAACGTTGATGATGGTGATGTTCTCAATGATAGGATAGATATAATCATAGACAAGACACCTGATTTGGTTGAAATACATACCGATGGTGGTTATGGCAATTCCAGAAACGATTTAAAATTCGAGGAATACTGTATAACCCACGTTCAGACCGCTGTTCGGGGAAGGCAATGCGAGGTTGCCATCGAAATTAAGCAGACCTCTGAAGGTGCTTATAACGTAAAATGTCCAATGCAAAATGCAGACTCGGTAATATCGGGAAACAAATATAAATGTTTATTTGACAAGGAGATATGCAACAATTGCCAATATGCCGGGAAATGTCCGGCAGTGCAGAGAAAAGCATGTCGTACATATTTCTTTAAGCATGAGGATTATTTACGAAACAAGCGAAACCGTAACCTTTTAGCTATACCTATAGAAAGAAGGGAACTACGTTCAAATGTCGAGGCTACGATTCATGAGTTTGCCTGTCGGATGAAGGCTCACAAATTAAAAGTACGAACAGCTTTTAAGACGAGATTATTTGCATTTACAGTTGCCATTGGAATAAATTTCGGACGAATATTCAGATATAAGGCTTCAAATTCGTCTTTTAAAAACTTATTAAATCTTGTTTTTGTTCAAATTGTCAAAGAACATTCAATATTTTTAATATTTAGAATAAATTTCAAATTTTCACAAGGTTATCTATCAATTTTAAATGGTTAAAACAATTTTAAGTAAAATTGTAGTCCCCCACTAAATTGTTGTTTATAGAGTGGACTCAATATTCATTTATTTCAACAGGTGCCAGAATTTGCTACAATGATTATTCCGGTGAATATAAATTTGATAATATATTGAATTGCAGTCAGTATGGTATAAATATAAAATTAACTAATGCAGAAGATACAAATGCTGTCAAAATTGATTTTCTGACAGGATTTGGA
>JANXYV010000190.1 GCA_025355875.1 Prolixibacteraceae bacterium
GGGCGATGGATGGTTGTTCAGAATGTTTCGGGAGAATGTTCCGGAACTATTAATGTGGAATAGCAAATTTAATCTGAATCGATGAATTACAAACCGACCAATCTGTTACTTTATTTGTGCTTACTGTTAGTTTGCGATTTATCAATAGCTCAAACCAATTTTTCGCCTTCTGATTCACTGGAAGCCCGTTTTCTGAAGCCTCCAACTTCAGTAAAACCATTTGTTTGGTGGCATTGGATGGGTTCCAATTTTTCAAAAGAAGGAATTACAAAGGATTTGGAAGCCATGAAAGCAGAAGGAATCGGTGGAGCAACCATTTTTAATCTGAGTTCAGCTGTTCAGGAGTCAAACGCCCCAACGCTTAATAATCCCTGGCCGGAGCAAACTTATCGGAGTCGGGCTTATTGGGAGGCATTGCGTTTTGCAGCAACTGAAGCCGATCGTCTGGGTTTTGAAATCGGGCTACACAATACCGTTGGCTATTCAACCACTGGCGGCCCGTGGATTAACGAGGAACGTAGCATGCAGCGTTTGGTTTGGAGCGATACTCTTGTTTTCGGAGGAACAGACCTTACTATAAAACTCAAAGCTCCAAAGCTAATTGCTGACGAAGGTTGGGGGAAGACCGGAAGGAAGATTTCGTTTTATAAAGACATAGTTGTATTAGCCGTACCTGCGGAGAAAAAAGAGATTTGTACTGCTGAAGTGCTGAATCTGACCTCGCAATATGATGCTGATAATGGATTGAGATGGAATGTTCCTTCAGGAAAATGGATCATTTATCGCATTGGTCATACCTCCACCGGAAGGCCGCCACATCCGGTTCCTGACGATGTTTTTGGAAAAGTGCTTGAAGTCGATAAGATGAGTGTGAAACAGAGCATCTGGCATTGGAAAAATGTGCTTGATCCGGTAAAAGAGCATCTGGGCGAATACTTTGGCAAATCGTTTAAGCACATGTTGATCGACAGCTACGAAGCCGGTGGCCAGAACTGGACAACAGGGTTTCGCGAAGAATTCATTAAACTTAAAGGATACGATCCGATACTCTGGTTGGCTTCGTTTAGTCAGACCGTTGGAACCGAAAAGGACAGCAAAGATCGCCGGATCATGAACAGCGAAGATCAAACCGCCCGTTTTGATTGGGATTACCGTGATGTGATTAACCAGCTGTATTTCGATAACGGATGGAAAATCGGTAAACAAATGCTGAAAGAGGCAAAACTTGATCTTCAGTTCGAGCCTTATGGCGGACCATTCAGCACTCCACAGGGAATTGCGATGGCCGATCTTCCAATTGGCGAATTCTGGACAGGCGGCAAAGGGGGCATCAACAGCGCTATACCTGCGGCAGCCAGGGCTGCGGGGAAAACAATTGTCGGAGCCGAAGCATTTACAGGACGGCCCGAGATCAGCCAATGGACCGAGGATCCTGCCTTTCTGAAACTGTCAGCTGACGGAACTTTTGCTTCCGGCGTAAATCGGCTCATCCTGCACCACTGGGTACACCAGCCATTCAACGACAAATACCAGCCCGGCATGGGGATGGGTTGGTGGGGAACTCATTTCAGCCGTCATCAAACATGGTTCGAACCAGGGAAAGCTTTTTTCGTCTACCTCGGTCGCTGCCAGGCAATGCTTCAATCTGGGGAACAACCGGGTGATTACCTGTGCATGGATAAAGCAGAAGGTTTTGCGGATATAATTTCACAAAACGATTTTTTGGCGGGTATCATCACGGTTAAGAAGCGGAATATCGTATTGCCATCGGGCAGAAGTTACCCGTTTATGGCCTTCCCGGGCGATGGTGAAATGTTGCCGGAAGTTGCCCGGAAAATTAAAAAACTGGTTTCCGAAGGTGCCACAATCGTATCGGCAAAGCCGGTAAAATCACCTAGTATGCAAAACTATCCGAAATGTGATGAAGAAATAAAGCAAATTGCTGACGAAGTTTGGGGAAATAATACTTCAAATAATTATAAAAAGGGTTTTGTCTTCACAAAACGGGACGATGTGATTCATAAAACGGGCATTACGGCCGATTTTCAAATAAAAAAAGCGTCAGACGCGGCTGCTATTAAAATCGTTCACCGCCGCTCAGCAAATACAGATATTTATTTTGTTGTCAATCAATCCGAAAAAGCGCAGCAAATGGCGGTTTCATTCCGGGTATCAGGAAAACAACCCGAATTGTGGCAGGCCGAAGATGCTTCCATTACCGGAGCACCGGTTTGGGACGAAAAAGATGGACGCACCACTGTGGAGCTGAAATTGAAAGGCAGTCAATCGGTTTTCGTGGTTTTCAGAGAACCATCTTCAAGGGGTGATCATCCAGTTTCAGTCATATCAAAGGATTCAAACACCAATTGGAGCGTTCGGGTCAAGAAGGAAGGGCGGTCTGTTTTATGTGCTTCAGAACCTGTTTCAGTTGATGTGACTTATTCCTCCGGCAAACAAAAAGCTTTTGATCTTAAACCGCTTCCACCTGCAGAATTGGCTGGTTCATGGAGCGTCACTTTTAATCCTAAAACCGACCAAAAGTTTGAAATGGTCTTTCCGGAACTGATTGATTTCAGTAAACATAGCAGCAAAGCAGTGAATTATTTCTCCGGAACATCCACCTACCACAAAAAATTTACCGTAAAAGCGGCTTCTCTGGAAAATAATCAACGGATAATTCTCGACCTGGGGGTGATGAACGACATTGCCGAGGTGCGAATAAACGGGAAAAATGCAGGTGTACTTTGGTATCCTCCCTATCGGGCAGACATTACCGATTTGCTTGTTTCGGGTGAAAACGAACTTGAAATTGCCGTAACCAACAACTGGGCCAACCGCCTGATCGGAGACGAACAGGAACCTGCCGATTTCGAGTGGGGCAAGGATCGAGGCGAAAAAATGGGGCGTGCCATGCTCGCTTATCCCGTTTGGTTTATCAAAAACCAACCCCGCCAATCCCAGGGACGAAAAACTTTCTCGATCTGGTATTATTATCGGAAAGACAGTCCGTTAAAACCGGCAGGATTGTTAGGTCCTGTGCGTTTGGTCTCCGCTTCAGAAGTAGAATTGTAATCCTAATAGTGTAAATTGTTATTAAGATTGAAAATTGAATACAAAAATAAAATTTGAAAATGAAACAGATTCAGCAAGTTGTACTAAAATGGATGTTGTTGTTTCTTTTAATTCCGATGTCCGAAATCGCAATTGGGCAGAATCCGCTGTTTGAGGTTGAATCTACCTACTTGTCCAAACATG
>JANXYV010000081.1 GCA_025355875.1 Prolixibacteraceae bacterium
CAATTCATTAATTAACTGGCTTTGTTCCGTTGAAGGCAAGTTACGTATCGCTGATATTATTTGTTGATAGTTCATTGCAATTATTTTTGACTAAGATATGGAATAAATTTAAATATTACAACGCTATATTAAACTACAGCCCATTTCTTTTGTCAAAATTGTTTTGCTGATTACTCAACCAGATTTAATTGAGCATATCTGTCATGAACCACCTTTTTATATGCCATTTTAAGTTCGGCTGAAAGAAACGATTGGTCAATCCATTCCATGGCTTTATGCTTGTTGCTTATCATCCGCTTAAATACTCTTTGTATCTGTTTGTCGGTTAATCCGAGCCCTTTAGCCAATTTTTCAAAATGTTCTTTCTTTAATTTTTTCTTCTTGCCGTCAAGCGTCAGGGCAAGTTCTTCGGTATCGTCGGGATTAACAATAGTCACATTCAATAAATCATAAGCCGGGGATAAAACCCAGCCCAACGTGCTTTCAATCATTGAGAAATTTTTCAGGTGCATATCGTTATTCCCGGTTAAAAAACAAAACACCGAAAGCTCGAAAAAGAAGAGTTTATCAAGCAGTGTATTATTTGAATACGAGTGAAGAGCTTTCCCCACTTTCTCCATTGAGCTTATGTACTTGTCAAAAGCTTCAGTAATCTGAAACATATCAATCATGTGGATTTTCCCACCACTTGCGTCACGATCAATTCTTTTGGTGATGTACGATAATTCGCCCGATGCCAGTCGGATTAAACTCGACGGCACAACCCTGATTCCAAAAGCTTCAGCTATCCGCATAGTCACATGTTCATTTTCTGGCATTTCCAAATATTTACTGGAGGGCGGTTTCAGAATATATTGACCACCAAGCGCACCTACCACTGTTAATCGTGTGTCTGAATTTTCCCTGGTTTCTTTCACCACCGACATCGATAATTTCGGCTGTACCCCAGGAACAGCAATGCTGCGTTCAACAACATCTATAGCCAGGACATCCATTTGGTCCATTGAATAGGGTATGAATGGTGGTGTAGCGGTTCCAAAGAATTCCGTGCAGCATTTCGCATGAAAATCACCTTCACCATCAATTAATTGATAACAATACAGGCACTTATTGCTCATTTTCTTCTTTAATTTGTTCAACACTTACTGCTCCGATGCAGTTTTTGCAGCATGCCAGCAAAAGTCCCATGCGGTCATTTTTATTTATTTTCCAGCTTTTAGAGGCAATATCCAGTAGCCAGCCTTCGGGAATCAAACCATCAAAAAAAGGGAATAATCGCTTATCTGTATAGGGTTTATTTGTAACAGGCATGGTAAATGTGATGAACTCCTGAGGATGTTCTAAAACAAAATTTTCGTCATAATGAAATATAAATTCCCCATCATCAGTTTCCTTTATAATCCCTGCAAAATGCTCTTTATAATATACCTTGCCTTTTCTCATTTTTCTATTTCTTTAATGTCTACAGGAATCAACTCATGACCAAACATACTCAAAACCAGGTTGACCTTGTCGAGATTCAAATTTGTTTTGCCCTGTTCAATTTTACGGATTACCGTAAGTGCAACTCCGGTGCGTTCGGCAAATTCCTCCTGAGTCAGATTTACCTCTTTTCTGCGTTCTTTTACAAATTCTGCCAACCTCTTCATTGTATGCTTTTAGATATAATTAAGCTCAAATATAACAAATTATATGCTATTAAATATAGTTAATCCAAATTTAGTGAAATTATATGCTTTAAGATATAGATATTTAGAAGTCCTGTTGTAAAAGCCGGACAAAACAAACACCTTCCGCCGAGGACTTTTGAATCATATACACCGAATTTAGGTTATTAATTTTGAGGTAATTATGATACAATTAGGCTTTAGTTTAATTTTGCGTTGCAATTAACATTTGATACCTGGTATTAATTTGGCGATACCTCGATAAGGTCAACATATCCTCAGTTGAACAGTCGATCATGTCTTGTTCGGCGCAAATTGACTTTCTGAATGCCTGCT
>JANXYV010000150.1 GCA_025355875.1 Prolixibacteraceae bacterium
ATAATTGCCAAAATAGCAACGAAACTGTCATCTGTCAGGCAGTAGCCTGATAGCGTGTCGATTAGTTAACTACTGAACAGACAATTATGAAACTTAACATGCCCTATTATCGGGCTTCAGATATGTGGGAAACTTCAATTATTTGATTTAAAAGACGAATTATTTATGAATGTTGATTAAAGCCGCCTCCCCAGTCCTCCCCAGAATAGCAAGGACTGGGGAGGGCTGCGATTGTTAGCATTTAAAAATTGTAAAAATTATTCTTTGTTGATAATCTTTTTCTTTCTCATTGATTCACCATGTAATTCGATGCGGTGAGCCTGGTGGATAAGCCGGTCTAATACCGCGTCAGCAATGGTTTTTTCACCAATAATATCATACCATCCCTGAACCGGTATTTGTGAGGTTACAATGATGAAACCTTTATTGTGCCTGTCTTCGATGATTTCCAATAGCGTTATCCTGTTCTGACTGTCGAGTGCCTGGAGCCCAAAATCGTCAAATAAAATAACATCTTGCTTCTCGATTTTTGCAAGTTCCTTCAAATATGAACCGTCGGCTTTTGCCATTTTCAACTTCGAGAACAGCTTCGATGTATTGAAGTAACTCACCTTGTCGCCTTGGATACATGCCTGATAGCCGAGCGCTGTTGCCAAATAGCTTTTACCTACACCTGTGCTCCCGGTGATTAAGATGTTCTCGTTTTTCTCAACAAACTCGCACTCGCCAAGACGCAAAATGAGGTTGCGTTCCAGATTCCGTGACTGATCGAAAATGATGCTTTCAATGCTGGATTTGTAATGGAACTTTGCATTTTTAATGATCCGCTCTATTCGCCGGTTGTGGCGCTCGTCCCATTCGGCATCAGTGATCATGGATACAAACTGGTCGATGGAATAATGGTCAGTTTTTCCGGTTTCAACAGCAGTCTTAAATGCACCATGCATTCCATAGAGCTTCATCTGTTTCATTTTAGTCAATGTCAATTCATTCATAATGCTTTGATTTTAAATTTATTTGTAATAATTCCGTCCCCGTATGTTGTTGTGTTCAGGCAGTTCCGCATCTTCGGTGGTCTCATCTCTGATCATATCCAGGTTATTGCCAAGTATGTTTTGTATGGCTTAAAACTGTAGGATCCAAAGTCAAGAGCTCGCTTACAGGCACTTATCAGTCGTTGTTTGCCAACCTTCTTTTCAAACGAAAGTATCCCCATGCAACTTTTAAAAGCCTGTTCAGGATGGTTTCTGCTTTCGATAATCTTATAGATGTATTCACCCACAACAGGATCGATTGTGTTGGCCTAATCGATAAACCGTGGTGCAGTCCAATCGGTTACAAATTGATGGGTACTTGCTAAATGTTCGGGTACAGTCGTGTAACTGTAAAGCGTGTAGTTGCGGGGATGTGTAGCCAGCCGGTTGTATTTGTAATAAACCTCGACTATAGTTCTGGTGTACAGGATCTTCACCTTTTTGCGGATGTATTGGTACGGTACACTGTAAAAATGTTTGTCTGTGCGGACCTGCCCGTCTGAATCCATATTGTCCGGATCGGGTGACCAACAACAGCTCCTGGTTTCAGAACGATTACAGCATTGGTTTTTTGGCCGGATGGGGCGCACATCCGCTCGACATCATGGTTTGGGGAATCAAGGAAAAACTGATGGGAAAATATACTTGCGAAGGAACAGGCAAATTCTGGGAGCCCGGCGGCATGTACAACAATATTCTCTCCTGGGACCTGAATTATGTGTATGAATCGGGAGTTAAACTTCGGTTTATGAGTACTGATGTAGTTCAGGAAAAGGATGTTTGGAACTACCGGAAAGTTATAGATTATAACTCAACAACTTTTTTCGGATCGAAGGGCTGGATTTCGGTGGGCCGGGGATCAGGAGAATCGAATATTCCTGAACTTCAGCAACAGTTCGACCAATTCCCCCGGGAAGCTAACAGCCAGATGATCAAAGAAGATGGCTGGAAAATGGGACAAATGTATATCGACGTGGTGAAAGGTACCATCAAGGAAACCAATCCGCTGGATGAGGCGATTCTGTCGGATTGCGTGAGTCACATGGGCGATATTGCCATCCGAACCGGGCGGAAAATTACCTGGAATCCTGTGGTTGGCGAGGTGGTTGGCGATCCTGAAGCTAACAAAATCTTTAACCGCGAAGCCCGTAAACCTTATATTGCATAGTATGGCCAAATTCAGAATCTCATTGAATATGGAATTCTGCCGCAGTGCAGATAAATCATTCGAAGCAGGTGTGAAAATTGCTTCGGAAATCGGTTACAAATATGTCGAACCGATGGTGCACACCGGTTACGAATTGCTGAGCGAAGTCAACTATTTTCATTCATTTTCGATGGAAGAAGATCCGCTGCTGATGAAGGAAATCTGCGACAAATATGATATGAAAGTTTCAAGTCTTTCGGCGCACTCGCCTTTGATGAAGCCCGAAGCAGCAATTTCGCGCCTGACGCGGGCAACAGTTTTGGCTTCTTTCGTAGGTTGCGATTTCCTGAATACCGATGAGATGATCAAGCCTGAATGGATGGATGACGAACTGGCTTTCAGTACCATGAAATACACCCTGACCAAAATGGCGCTGGTAGCTGCCCGACACCGGAAATACATTTGCATCGAGCCTCATGGCATTTACACCAAAACAGCCGATGGACTGATGAAAATCGTGCGGCTGGTCGATTCTCCCTGGATAAAAGTCAACTGGGACACAGGTAACAGCTACCTGGCCGGACTGGAAGATCCCTACGAAGGACTGGAAAAAGTGCGCGATTACGTGTACCACATTCATGCCAAAGACATCAGCATGAAGCACAGCGAAAATGAACGTGGCAAAGTGACCGGAACGCCTGTGGGTTGTGCCTGCGGCGAAGGTGTGGTCGATTGGCAACGTGTCATGAAAATCATGGAACCCATCGACCGGGAAATCTTCCTTTCGGTTGAATGCGGCAAGATTGATGAAGCCGAACGTTCTCTGGAATTTCTGAAAAAGACTTTTGCTTTGCAACTGGTTACTGAATAAAACGATACGGTTCTAATTCACCGATAAAAAATCATTCTGAGAAATTTCAGGATGGTTTTTTATTTCTGACAGAACTGGAAACTGCAACTGAAAACTGCGACTGCCAACTTTTTCCTACTTTTACCTTCCTAATCTGAAGGATATGAAACTCATTCCCATACATGCCGGCTATTTTTCGTGTGATGGCGGAGCACTTTTTGGCGTGATCCCAAAACCCTTGTGGAGCAAGGTTTACCCAGCCGACAAAAACAACGTAACCAAACTTACCTTGCGGTGTCTGCTTGTTGATACAGGTGACCGGAAAATCCTGATCGAAGCCGGAGTTGGAACCCATTATCCGGAGAAAGTCCGGCAGAATAACGGACACGAAGAAACCGATGCCATCACAAAATCATTGGCTGATAGGGGTTATTCTCCTGAAGACATTACTGATGTGCTTTTCACACATTTACACTGGGATCACTGCAACGGTGCGGTAATCAGTGAAAATGGGCAATTCAGACTGCAATTTCCGAACGCCACCCATTGGTGCAGTAAAGCGCAGTGGGAACATTCCAAAATCTCTAACATTCGTGAGCGGGCTGCCTATTATCCGGAAATACTGAATTTTATAAATTCGGAAGGAAATATGCAGTTGGTTGACGGCGATTGCGAATTATTTCCCGGAATTTCGGTTCGGATGTTTGATGGCCACACGCCCGGACAAATGATTCCGTTCATCACTTCCGAAGATAAAACCTATGTGTATATGGCCGACCTGATTCCAACCGCAGCCAATATTCCGATTGTGTGGCTGGCAGCTTATGATTTGTTCCCGGTAACTGCACTTGAAGAAAAGGAAAAGTTCCTGAAAGAAGCGGCTGAGAAAAATTACATCCTGTTTTTTGAACATGACTTGTATACCGAATGCGCCACAGTTGAATGGACGGAAAAAGGTCCGAAAGTGAAAGAAAAGTTTGGTTTTTAAGCGATTTACGGGGTGACTTGGAGTCACTCCGTAAATAAACTTCGCTACACACTCGCCAAATTTGGGTTTTTTGAAATTCTCCAAACAAAAACCGGAGAAGGACTTAATACCACTTTATGAGATCCGTCAAAGTTGAACTTTAATTTTCTACTGAAAATCTACCTTGCCTAAACAATGGTTTTTCCTATTTTTACACAGAATTGACGGGAGAAATCCCACAAACAAATACGATATCGAATAAAAACAGACAACATTAAGATTTACAATCATTTTTAAAATTCTAACATAGCATTTTGCTATTGTTCGCATACCCGAAACCTAGGAAATTTCAATCAAGCGAACCGCAAGAATAGAATCAATAAGCGAATGCTCGCGCCAAACGGCGTGGGCTTTTGACTTATCATTCTTGCGTGGGCTTTCCTAGGGCCTCGGGTGTGGGTAAGGCGGAGTCCACGCTTTTTTTTGTGGATTTTGGTTTACCTGAACTTCAGCCGGGTGCGCAACCAAAACTTATGACCAACCGTATCCACCCCAGCATTTACATTCTAGGTCAGTAAATTTTTATCGATAAATTGCGGCAGCAGATCTTTGACTTTGGAAGTTTTGGTATCATTTATGTTTTGAATCACATAGGTAAGCCATTTTTGCGGGTCGATGTTGTT
>JANXYV010000152.1 GCA_025355875.1 Prolixibacteraceae bacterium
ATACTAAGCCTTAATATTAAAAATGTAGAAACCAGAAACTACTTGAAAAACGGGCCTGCCCTGTTCAGGCATCATTAACAGGGGCGTTTCCGAAAAGCCTTATGAGTAGGACAATTCTTAAAACCTTAAAAAATGAAAAAACTACTACTCTTCGTGATTCTTGCATTATCAATTAATGCGTTTGCACAAAGCAATCAACCTGCCCTTCACCCTAAACATTCAACCCTAAATTCGAAGGAAAATGCTGATGTCAGGATGATGGATGTTTTATCGAAAAAATCCGGGATGAATCTGTTGCAATCTATCCAGTTTCCAATGGAAACGGAACTCTCCTCATTCCAAAAGTTGGATAGTCTCTATACGTGGAATTGGGATCAAGGCATCACAGGATGGAAGCTTAAATCAAAAATAGCCCAAGTTAAATACAATGCCAGTAATTATGTGATAAGCTATAAAGAGCAAAGCCTAAACGGCAGCGACTGGGTCGATACCCTCCAATATGCCTATACATACAATGCACATAATGATTGGTTAACATTAACAATGCAAAGATGGAGCGGCTATGCCTGGGTTAACGCAATACAACAAGTCCAGACATTCGATATAAACTTTAAAGGGACAAGTATTGCGTATCAAAATTGGAATGGCAGCGCATGGGTAGATTACTCAGCGACCATCAATACATATGTAAATAATAACCTGACAAGTACCGTAAGGCAATCGGACGGAGTGAATACCTCAAAATATATGTGGGAATATGATCTGCAAAATAATAGGAAAAGTGAAGTATCCCAAATGTGGAATGCAGGCAATTGGGAAAATAAAACAAAATCCAACTTTATCTATGATACAAATAAAAATATTGTCAGTGATACGAGCAAAATCTGGAATTCCACCACAAGTGCTTGGGAAAGTAAATCCGTATACATTTATACCTACAATTCGAAAAATAAGCAATTATCTGAAACAGATTATAATTGGAACATCTATGGTGGTATAGGCCAATGGGAAAATGACTCAAGGTTAACCTTCAAATACGATATAAATGATAATATTACTGAGAGAATTTGGGCACATTGGGATGGCAGCAACTGGAATGATTCCTCGCGACAAACATATACTTACGATCCGAATAACAATAAGACAGGAGAATTAGATGCGGATTACGACGGAACCCAATGGGTGAATTCATGGCGGGCGATCTATACCTACGATGCAAAAAACAATGCAACAAGTACATTGAACCAAAATTGGAACGGGTCATCCTGGTTGAATGCTTATCTTGACCTGACTGCTTATGATGCAAATAGTGTCGAAAAGGCCTATTCTTCTAAATTCTGGTATGATAACGGTACCCAAATTGAGATTTCAGGTGATAGTATTAACTATTATTTCCATACGGTGGTTGGAATATCTGACTTTTTGGAGGTAGGCTTAAGTGTTTATCCCAATCCAACTGATGGGATGTTTACAATAAGCAGCAATAGTGCTGTTAGTGCCATTGAAATTTACAATCTTTCCGGGAAACGGGTTTACTCTGATTATAATTTCAGCCGACAAACTTCGAAGAAAATAGATTTATCAAGCTCTGCAAAAGGGATCTATCTGGTAAAAATTAGTAACGGAACGAAAAGTTTCAGCAGAAAAGTTGTAGTTCAGTAAAAATGGGTGAGAGTCAACCTGTCGCACCCAACGATACACCTGTAAACAAGGCGCTGAACTGCAGGGTTGAATTTATCAAGCAGTAAAATCTTTGAGAAGGCAGGCGCTCTATTTTGGAGAACCTACCTTCTCAAAAACGTCTTTTTTAATCCTTAAATCGAAAGAAATGAAGACAAGTCTGATCACATGCTTATTGTGTTGCCTGTTTTGTTTTTCAAATGCCCAAACCATGCCTGAGACATTCATGGGGATGTTGCCAAGTCCTCCCGGAGGAATTTGTAGCGAAGGTGAAAATGATGCTAAATCGACTTTTATTGAGAAGGTTGGTGAGGTTCGGGCAAAACTGAACGACGAAATTTCGCGAAGAACGGAGAAAATTGAAAACCACATGGAAGCCAACAAGGAAAAAATGGCGCAACACGCAATGGCTCGCACAGGCGTGTCGCCCGAGTTGATGCAACAAATGATGGCTCTGGAAAAAGCAAGCAAAGGCGCCACCGGCGATCAGGCGAAAGCTTATAAGGAACAGAAAAAAGCATTGGCTGATCAGATGATGCAGCAAAGCACAAACATTTCGATGGCCGAAATGGAAAACCTGAAAAATATGGACAAAGCCGGAAAGACCGCATGGGCTGAAGCTTATGCCACCGAAAAAAAAGCGGAAGTGATGGCCGACCCCAAAGCCTATCAGGACAAAAACGCAAAAATGATGAAAGATTATAAACTGGTTGAAAAACAAAGGCTGCTGGCTGATAGTTTGGGGGCCCAGATGGTCAAATTCGGAAAGCAAATTCAGGATCTGGAAACCAGCCAGGAAGCAATTGCTATGCAAACTCAAATCGCTGAAAAGGAAGCCAAATTGAATGAAGAATATAAGAAGGATAACAGACAGAATGATAATGAAATAAAGTCTTTAAGCAATTCGATCAGAAATGCCCAGATCAGTTACTGCAACATGCAAAGCCCAAAGTACCTGAACATTTTGTCGAGGTACAAAACCTTTGTGCAAGCCTCGCTTACGCCCTATTACCGGCTCGAAAAGCTGACCAATCAGGTCAATGCCATCCAAACCGGTGTTGAAATAAATACGGAGCTCGGAATGATGGGGCTTCAGGCAATCAGCTCTTATTTGGGCCGGTTAAGCGATGTTTACCGATACAACCATATCAATCCGGAATATGTGGGTTATATAGGCGCTGAGTAAGATAGATCGATATTATGGGTTCATCCATTTAATACCAACTCAATGAAACAAATTCAAATCCTGTTTCTTTTTCTGGTTATCTGCTTTTCGGTTGTGGCCCAAAACACAGGCAACGATGCAGCTTCCATTCGCGCCCAAATATCGGCCATCCGGAAAAGCACAAACTGGAGCGATGCGGCAGCAGCTAAAACAGCCAATGCCAAAATTCAGGAACTGGCTGGTAAATTAACACAGGCGCTTCGTCAGGGTAAACCACAAACCCCACCACCGGGGAGTGAAGGCATAAAACCCGAGGAAGCAGCAAAAATCCAGCAGGACAACGACGATTACAGCAACAAGTTGTGGAACCAGATGATGAAAATCGTCAGCGAAGGAGGAAAAGGAAAATGGGATTTAGCCGAACCACTGCGCGAAGAAATTGTGGAGGAATACAAGGAAGACGAATCGCTGAAAGTGGCATGCCCTGAATTTTTGGAGGAGATGACCTATCTGTGCATTAATATGTCGATGCCCGGAGTACAGATGGTCATCGACCAGATGGAAAATTACAAATCAATAAAAATACTGGTGATTACCGGGGGAAAGGCCGGAGCGCCAGTCGATCTTGAAACGATTATTGCCAAAGCTGCCAACTATCCTTTACAGCAGTTGTGTATCATCAATTTCAGGAATTTTGTAACAAACATTCCGAAATCTGTTGGTAATTTTCCGAAACTGACAAGTTTGATGCTTTATAATAATCAGATCAGGCAATTGCCTCCCGAACTAAGTTCACTCAATTCCCTCAAAAAATTTTGTGTGGACATTAATCCACTTGTTTCGTTAACACCCACCATTGACAAACTGAACAAGCTTGATACACTTGGGATAGCCAAAACACAAATCACTGAAGCTGAGATCAACCGAATAAAACTAGAGTTGCCAAATTGTAAAATCTTACTCAAATGAGAAAGGTAATTTCGATAGTTTTTCTCTTGCTGTTTTCAGGAACAATTCTTACTAAGGCAGCAAACAAGAAATTTTTTATAACCACATCGGGGAACAACAAAGAGGCAGGCGCTTATTTGCCCTATTTCGAATCAAGAGTGTTCAATGAACTGAAAAAGAACTTTCCCTGTGCAGAAATCAATAGCCTTTCGTCTGTGGCCTCACTTCTTGATTTTGAACGCCAAAAACAACTTTTAGGAGCAGGCGACGATGAAGCTTTAAACAACATTGCACAGTCCATCGGCTGCGATTATCTGGTTTGCCTGAAAGTAAATGTCTATGGAGGAACTGCTGTAATTGACGCCTTTTGTGCGGATTCCAGAAAAGCAAAAGTAATTTCAAGAGCAGCCTCGAGCGTTCCTCATGGCGATGCAGGAGTTGATGCAGTAATAAAAGTTGCTCAGGAAGTGGTTGATGGATTAAAAAATATTGAGATATGCGCTTTCGTTGGGCCGGTTTCAATAACCATAAATTCCGATCTGGATTCTACCCATGTTGAAGATTACGGCGTTTACTGCAACGAAAGCGACCAGCGGTATCACAAGGAAACGGTCATCAAAAACCACACTTTCAGCGATTGGAAACTTCAGCGTAAAGGCATTCCGTGGACCGATGGAACCATGACTTTTTACACGGATGAACTATCGAAAACAATCGAAGAAGATGGCTGCCACAAATGTAAATCGGGGAAACGCGAAGGTGGATTGGTCACCACGATTACAAGTTCGATGAAGGCAAAAGGTATTGGCATCTCTCACGATAGCTTTCGTGAAGGCAAATCTCAGGACGACACCCGCATTGAACTCAATTTTTTGGAAAATGGCCAATACCTGGTTGTTGCAAAAGGAACTTCGCAGGCGGTCACTGGCGAAGACAAAGTGCTTACTCAGGCTGAAGGAACTTGCGATAATCAGCCCCGGGAAACCAAGATTGTTCCGAGGGATATCAGAATTCCGCTGCGGGTAATCTTTGGACCTTATTCAGGTAAAACATCCGATAAATTCCTTCAGGAAAAGGATACCAAAGTAGTAAAAGATCCGTCAACGAATGAAAAACAGACCATAACCATTGATTTTAACCTTCAACAAAAAGACTGATGGAAACAAAATATACCTTCATCATTGGTTTATTTCTGATGTTAACTTCATCGACATTCTCCCGTGAACTCCCGTTGCCAGATGAAATACGGGTAACTTTTGCTACAAGTTCAAGCGTTTTGGAACAAGATAACGATCCGTTGAATGGCCCTAAAAAAAAGTATTATCCCAATGGCAAAATCATGAATGAGTATAGCCTCAAGGATGGTAAACTCGATGGTTCTTATAAAACCTACAATGAATCGGGACATTTGTTAACTGATCAAAATTTTCGGGATGGGATGCCAAACGGTTATTACAGAACGTATTATGAAAATGGTCAGTTGCGCTCCGAGTCAAACATGAAAAATGGTCAATTGGATTGTCCATCAAAAGAGTATTACGAAAATGGAAATCTGAAACAAGAAAGTAATTTAACCGGAGAGCCTTTTCAACAAAGTGGTAAAACCATCTTGAACTATGAAAATGGCAAACTCTGGAAAGAGATTACTATTTCCGAAGGTAAACTCGTTTTTTCAATTACATACGATAAGGAAGGACGCGTGTCATTTGAAGAGAAGCCAGGGCAGAGTATTTCGTATTATTATGACCGTGATGGCAAACAACATGTTTCGATCAACGGCGTTTCGCAAGATTAATCATTTTCAGAAACAATATTAGATGAACTTCCATGACAAAATTTTGACACACAGGAGGATGATTATAAAACCAAAAATAAAGACATTGCTTTTTTAAAGCCTCACCCTTCGGGGGAGGTTTTGAGGGGGCTTAAAATTACAAACACAATGAAAACAAAACTGATCATTCTCATCATTCTTACTGTTGGGCTGCGATTAAATGCCCAGGATTACCCGCTCATTTTGGATCATCCGGGAACTTTCAAACTCATCGACTGGGGCGTTTACACCCATTACAATTGTGGTTTCACCAAGGCTGAAACTTCGGCCAATTATCAGAAAATTATCGGGATTACCGATGTGGTACGCAAAAATCCGGTTCTTGCCGATCAGAAAGGATTTGACTGCGAGACCTACGTGTTTACCCGGAATTGTCCTGATAAAAATGGTTATGGAATTCCAAGTGAGTTGAGTTTTGGGTTTGAAGATTGGTTTATGAACAAAGGAAAGGAAGGTAAATACAAAGTGGAACCACCAAGCTGGAAAATGCAGGTAAACCATTTTGGCGGTTTTACAGGTAGTTCCTGTGGCCTTGGCGCCTCAAAACCTTCAGAAAAACCAAAGGATGGTTTTAATTTCGAAAAATGGAAAAGCGTGAATGAGAAACTTCAGGAATGCTTCAGTATTCCGGGGCAAAAGGAAGAACTTGGAAATGGGATCGACCGATACGACAGCGAATTGATTGTAGTTTACAATCCGGAGCGGCCACCCTATTACCTTCCTGTGAAATTCAGGGAATTGGCTGAATGGAAAATCGAATATTGGAAACTCCATCCTGATAAGATCCAATCGGATATGATTACAAAAATTCTGGAAGACGAATATGCCAAAATCCCGGAAGCCGAACGCGATGGCTGGGCTTACAATAATACTTATGACGAACGCCTCCCCATTTTGCATATTACGCCCAGATCCGGTCCGCAGCTGGTTGTTCGTTTAAATCCGGAATACTGGAACAAAAAGCTTCCACGCTCAGCCATCCAGGTTCTGACTTTTAACCGATTGACCAGTACCAGTATATATACCAATGAAAAAGAAGATTGGCTTAAACACAACGCTGCCGGATACAGTCTCGACCGGTTTATGGAAGCGTTGGATATTAATACTTTTACCGGATTGATTGAGAAATAGGTAAAGAATGTTGGATCAAAAATATATCATATAAATTGATAAAACACCTTTTACAATGAAACGCACCCAGCTTCCGAAATTAGCAGATTGTTTAGTTTACGCCTGTTTGCTTATTTTTGCCATGGTTTTGTGTTCTCCATTATCAATCGCTCAAACTCCGACAAATTTTTCAGGGAAATGGGTTTTTGATCGGTCAAAAAGTGATCCGGGGAAGGGAAGTTCTTTTATGTACGATGATTTAATTCGCAATATCATCCAGAATTCGGCATCCATTTCAATTGAGGAAACTGTCAAAATCCCGGGAGGTGAAACTGTTTCAGATACCCAAAAGTTCAGCCTCGATGGGAAAGAAACCGTTGAAAAGACCGATATGGGAACCATCAGAAAAATCGCAAAATGGTCGGAAAATAAAGAGATTCTCACTTTGACAACCATCATGCAGATAGATTCGAGTGATTACCGCGGTGATTCATCCTACAAACTTTCGGGCGACGGCCTTATATTGACTATTCGATCAGAGTTTATGAATCCCAATGGAGCATCTACGGTCATTGAGGTCTTCAATAAAAAATGAAATCACAACCGGATGATTGGGAACAGATAGCTACAAGTGCAAAAAACCAAAGAGTAACGGACAAAATGTTTATTCACCTTAAAATTGAGAAAAATGAAAAACAAATCTCTCTTCCTGACGATGGCAGTTTTACTTGCCGGAATGACTTTGCTGGCGCAGGTAACCGGAACTTTTACCGATTCGCGCGATGGCAAAGTGTATAAAACCGTAACGATAGGCGCTCAAACCTGGATGGCTGAAAACCTTGCCTTCAAAGCGAAGAGCGGCTGCTGGGCATACAACAACGATGCTGACAATGTAAAAACCTACGGGTACCTTTATACATGGGAAACCGCGAAAAAAGCATGTCCTGCCGGTTGGCATCTGGCTTCTAAAGATGAATGGTCAGCATTAGCGACTTTCCTGGGTGGCCAGGAATCGGCGGCCGAAAAATTAAAGGAAGCCGGCACAAATCACTGGATGAAGCCGGTTTCAGCAGCTACAAATTCATCGGGATTTACCTGCCTTCCGGGAGGTTTCCGAAATGAAAATGGTGACTTCTACAACCTTGGGTTAATGTGCTTCTGTTGGTGTTCGACAGAACAAGATTCCAAGCAGGCAAATCAGGTAATTATTTACTCTCACACCAAACATGTGGAAATCAGCTATATTGAAAAAAGCAATGGATTTTCAGCACGTTGCGTTAAAGATTGAATAAAAATAAGGAAATGAAAACTGTTAAATTACTGGTTCTTATTCTGATTTGTTGCCATTCATTTCTGAAGGCTCAATACGGGCCGCTCCTCCTTGATAAACCCGGAATTTTTAAGGTTGTGAATGGCAGCGTTTATGGTATAAGTGATAATAAATTCACGAAAACGGAGACTGATGCCAATTACAAAAAACTCTGTTCA
The DNA here is from genome assembly GCA_025355875.1 of Prolixibacteraceae bacterium. Lineage (GTDB taxonomy): Bacteria > Bacteroidota > Bacteroidia > Bacteroidales > Prolixibacteraceae > Aquipluma. Next base: position 8,226 of record JANXYV010000152.1, read on the forward strand.
GTCGCCGAAGTTATCCATAAAAGCCCGGCGATGAGCAATCTGAAAGGATTTGATTGTGATGCAACTTTGATTGGAAGTACTCTGGAAAAAATAAACGGATACGGAATTCCATGCTTTTTGGAATTTATGTTTCGTGTTTGGTTTAATCAGGATGGGAAGGAAGTTCGATGGAACGTCGAGGCGCCACATTGGGATATGAATATCAATAGGTTGAGGCCACTGAACGATGGGAAAATTTTTGATTTCCGTACGCATTACGCTTCAGTAAAGACCAATCCAAATTATACTCCCGAAAAATGGGAAAAGGCTGCCGAAAATTTGCGCGAAATATTTCAGGTTCCGAAAATGAAGGAGAATCTTGGAAATGGAATTGACCGGTACAACGGAGAAACAGTCGTTATTTATAATCCTGAACGTGAACCTTACTGGATTCCTGTGACCGTCGGCGAAGCTTTTGATTTGCTCCTGGGCTTCCTGAAATTGGATCCGAATCAGGCCGGTGTTGATTTTACCGCGAAAATGGTGGAATTCGAGTATGCAAGCTTTTCGGAATCAGAACGCAATATGAATGCCTACGTTTCAAGCCAGAGCCGACCAATGTCGAAAATAGGAAATGACCCGAATGGAGACCCGATCATGCGGGCAAATCCGGCGTATTGGAACAAAAGCCTGCCACGCTCAGCCATCCAGATTTTATCACTCTCCTATCCGGCTGACCGCGATTTTCTCAGGAAGGAAAAAGAAAGGCAGCTAAAAGACAATAATGGCGAATATCACATCAGCCGTTTTGTTGAGGCGCTGGATATAAATACCTTGGTTCAGCTTATCGACAGATGAACTCAAAAAAACAGATCTTCTAAAAATCCTGAAAATGAAAACTTCACTGATTGTTGTTTCGCTAATTCTGTTCCGGATAGTTTCCTTTTCACAAACCTGCAACGAATGCCCGCATCCCAGAGTGGCGTTTTACGATGGCGATGTGCAGGTTTCGCTTCCTGCCAGCGCCGATTCTGCGGCCAACTGGTACAACTTGTTTTGGGCAGCGGCCTCGGCCAACGAATACATGAATACCATCGATCCGACGACTGATTGCCTTTATAAACTCGACCGGTCGTTTATCAAGACTTCTGATTTGCAGAAATCGGGTCTGTCATTCGGTCCGGAGCAGGCGAGCCTTGCGCCAATAGGTTCAACCTATTCGACTGATTATCTGATCCACAGCACAGTCACCGGATCGCAGGGAAACTTTTCATTTAGTCTGACTCTCGAAACCGGACCGACCCGAGAACTGGTAAAAAGTGTCAGTTTTCCGTTTACCCCAAACCTTGAAAGTGCCAAAGCGGCTGGCCTGAAAGCCGCAACGGCAGTGTCGCCACTTTTGGATATCATCCGTGAATTCGAAATAAATAAGCGAAACACCGATCCCGATATTTCAGTCCGGTATTACTGGAAGCAGGGTTCTCCGGACGAAATTACAGTCACGCCCGAAAAAGCTGTGCTCGATACGGGGGAAATCATAAAAGTCAATATCAAAATGCTCGATTGCGATGGGGTTCCTCTTGGGAACCGAAAAATTACATTTAAAGATTTTTCGATGCTGGTGAACGATAGCAAAATGCCTTTGCCTTTTGAAGGAACCAGGGGTGGAGTGATTATTCCGGAGGAAGCAAGCACCGATGAAGCCGGAAATGCAACCGTTGAATTTAAGGCTGGAAGAATTGCCGGACCTGGGAAAATCATGGCATACTACCCGCATCACGCGCCCTGCGGCAAATCGGCATTGATGCAGGGAACAGCTATGGTTCAGATTAAGGCGCCGCCGCCAAAGTTTTGGTTATTGAAAGCTGACATGATGAAAATATACACCCTGAACAGTGACACAGTAAAGATTTTCGACCTGGGTGGCCATTCGATTACCGACGAATATTCGGCAATTGTTGATTTACAAACCAAAGGGAAATTGACTGCCGTGATCGAAAATCTGGCGGAAGACCCTGTAAACGATTTCTCATACAGTACCGATGCAGTCGAACCCCTGATCCTCATGGTTTCAGGAGAAGGTTTTATGGACGAATACGGCCAGTATCGCGAAACGGTCGACGGTGATCTTACCAGTGCTAATATTCGTAGTGATAATGTTTCCGGAGCCGCCGGATCGGGCGCGGATATTCAATTTGATTATTCCAAAGACTCCAAATACTTTGGTATTAGCGTTGGTATCCGGGCGGTAGGTTCGTATCATGGCCGAATGTACGGACCACATGGGAACCTGAATGAATGGTGGGATTACGGCGGAGATTACGACGGGTATTATCTTTCGGCCGGAGGGGGCGGTGATCCCCGGGACACTACCAATCATCAACTTTGCTGGATCGATAAAACACCGACAGGCTATTCCGCATTCTGGTCCATTTATAATAAGGAACTGAAAAGTTCGTTCGACGGAACCCAGCGCATCACGACCAAGGCTTATGTGAAAGTGACACTTGATCCATACAATCCGGGCGAATTGGCGGATGTGGAGCGAAATCAACTGTTTCCGGATGAATTCATTCTCAAACAAAATGTTCCCAATCCTTTCCGGTCGGCCACAAGCATCAGCTTTCAGATTCATAAACGGGAACCGGTCAGCCTGAGAATCCTGAACAGTTTTGGTGAAACCGTTGCAATTCTTGCAAAAGGAGACTATCCGCAAGGAACCTACACCTTTTCCTGGAACGCTGAAAATCTTCCGGAAGGTATCTATTTCTGTCGAATGCAGGCCGGGCCGGTTCTTGAAACCAGGAAAATGATTTTGCTGAAATGATTATCTTTCCTTTTTCCTAAATAAACTTCTCCCTCTTCTGCAGATTAAACAATCCGTAAAGCACAAAAAGCATGGAGCCTACGGCCAGGAAAATGCGGTTTTTCATGGTAATTTCCTGCCATACCATTTCGAATCCCAAGGTTGTTATTTATATGAACTCTAAATTAGAACAAACCTCGAATAGTCTGGGAAACATATATAAAAATGTTCTATTATTGCGCTGCAATAATGATTCTGAAAAATTTCAATTGATAATCTAGGTTAAAATTGGGGCAAATAATTTATCTTATTGAGATTAAACACGACATCTTAATTATTCTATGAAACAACTTTCCATCCTTTTAATTAGTGTTTTATTCATAAACACTTTATTTGCCAATCCAATTGATGAGAAAAAAGCTTTAAATGTAGCTGCAAAATATGTTCAGATAAACTTTCCTGGCAGTTTAAAATCAGCATCTGAATTGTCCCTGGTTTACAAATGCACTTCCAAACAAACAAGCACGCTTAAATCAGCAAATGCTGGAGCCTATTACTATGTATTTAATAGTGGAAATAGTGGTTTCATCATTGTAGCTGGCGACGATTCCTCATTGCCAATTCTGGGTTATTCAACTGAAAGTGATTTTGACCCAAACAAAATCCCATCCAACATCGCAAAATGGCTGGAAGGATATAAAGAACAAATTCGCTTTATTTCAGAAAATAAAATTGAAGCAGATGAAACAATCCAAACCGAATGGAATAAGATTTTAAGTGGGCAGCCCAATTTGAAATCTGCTCAAAATAGTGTTGCACCTTTAATTCAGACAAAGTGGAATCAATCACCATTTTTCAACGATTTCTGTCCAGTTGACTACAACTACAATGAAAGAACAGTAACTGGGTGCCCTGCCACAGCAATGGCACAAATTATGAAATATTGGAAATACCCACAAAAGGGATTTGGCTTTCATTCATATAAAAGTGACAAATATGGTACTTTGTCAGCAAACTTCAGTTCTGCATTCTACGATTGGGATAAAATGCCCAACATTCTAAATGAAGCTAATGAATCAATAGCTACATTAATGTATCATTGTGGAGTAGCAGTTGAAATGGACTATGGTGTTGATGGTAGCTCAGGATATGTTATTGAAAGTAAATCTCCCAAAAAACATTGTGTTGAATATGCTTTAAAGACCTATTTTGGATATGCCTCAACAATACAAGGCATCACAAGATCATCTTTTTCTGATAGTCAATGGATACTAAAATTAAAAGCAGAATTAGATGCTGGTAGACCAATTCAATATGCAGGTTTTGGGCAAGGCGGCCATACTTTCGTTTGTGACGGATACGATAATAACAACTTCTTTCATATGAATTGGGGTTGGGGTGGAGAGTATGATGGTTATTATAATCTTAATGCTTTAAATCCAGGAACTGGAGGTACTGGTGCAGGTGCAGGAGAATATAACAGTGGACAACAAGCTTTAATAGGAATTAAACCGCCAGATGCGAGCCAGTCGTATGATATGAAAATCTACAAGGATGTTGTCTCTAGTAAATCAACTATTAATTACGGAGATGAATTTACAATTACAACTGACATTTTGAATGATGGAAAGAATGCTTTCACGGGTGATTTTTGTGCAGCCGCCTTCGATGAAAACAATACCTTTATTGATTACATAGAAACGAAGTCGAATTGGAATTTGGGACCTGCTTATCATTACTCTAATGGAATTTCATTTACAACAAAAGGTCTTTTGACCCTCCTGCCTGGCACATATAAAGTTTATGTTTTTTATCGGCCCACAGGTGGAAACTGGATAGGGTTGAAATCTGGCTGGTTGGATTTATTCACCAAGGACTATACTACAATCAAAATTTCCAATGCAAATGATTTTCGGTTGTATGCCCCTATTGTAACTAATCCAAGCTCAAACATTTATAAGGGGCAACCATTTTCTGTTTGGGTGGATGTTGCAAATTTCTTTAACGAAAAGTTTACTGGAACAGTGGATGTTTCATTATACACACTTGAAGGAGATTCGGTAAAAACGATTGAAACGAAAACCGGTCTGTCTCTCGATGCGAATAGCCATTATTCAAATGGGTTAACCTTTTCAACAAACAATCTTAATGTGGAACCCGGCACCTACCTACTAGCAGTCATGCATCAATGGGATGGTTATGGCCCTGAACTTACTGGTTCTACTGCTGATTATCTAAATCCAATAAAAATAATAGTTCAGGAATCACCACTTCAACCAGATCAGTATGAGAATAATGATGTACAAAGCCAGGCTTATGATCTAAACCCTATCTTTTCAGGAAATATAGCTGAAAGAAAAACTACCGGGTCGAATATACATGTAGGAACAGATTACGACTACTATAAATTTTCGCTCGAGCCTGGTTTTGACTACACAATTAGCGCTATGCTACAAGATGCATATGGGAATTCTGATGGACAAACCTATTCATTGGACGGATTATTCTCCTATTCAACTGATGGTATTAACTGGTCGGATGCTTTTGATAATACCTTACCCTCAGCCATTTCAGTTAAAGGTGCCAATACCATTTATTTTTGGGTTTCTCCCTATTTTACAGGGGAAACGGGTACTTATCAGCTTGATTTAGCAATTACACGAACTCCAGCAACTGCAATCTCTGACATTTCTGATAACTCTGATGTCATAAATGTTTATCCAAATCCAGCATCAGACTTTGTTATTGTTGACATGAATAAGTCTCAAAACTCTATCAAAAGCATCCATATCACTGATCTCTTGAATCGATCAGTATACGCTAATTTCAATATTAATTTGAAACAGATTACTATTCCGTTATCAATTTTCAAAAGTGGGTTGTACGTATTGTCATTAATGGATGATTACGGCAATAAGTTAACTAAAAAGTTAATCGTAAAAAAATGAAAACACTAGTATTAATAATAGTTCTCTGTCTGTTTTACAGTTGCAATTCATCTAAACAAATGAAAAATAACCAATTAAATAGTCCGAGTCCTCACATTTTTATATACAAAACTAAGGGCGATTACTATTTAAAAGTTCCAATCTTACTTGCTGAGAACAAAGTGGATATAGTTTCATATCCTGCCCCAACTGACTTAATTATAAAAGAGAAGCTAAGTTTGCCTACAAAGTTATTGGATGGATATTATCTTGACAATAGAGGGATTAACGTAAATGTTGCCTTTATCCAATTGAAGTATTCCGAGTATTCAAAATTGAGTCATCCCCCAAAAATAGATGACCTAAAACAGATGATAATTGACAATGATCCTCTTGTCGAATTATATGATTGCGGAGTACGTACAAAATATAAAAACATCGAAGAAGAACTCAATAAAATAATTAACAAAGGAAATCTAACTTGCTTTAAACGAATAAAATAACTAAAATTGCCAGATATAAATGGGATTCCTTCGTTAAAAACCGATAGAATTCCTTTTCCCCTTTCCTTTCGCTAAATAAACTTCTCCCTCTTCTGCAGATTAAACAATCCGTAAAGCACAAACAGCATGGAGCCTACGGCCAGGAAAATGCGGTTTTTCATGGTAATTTCCTGCCACACCATTTCGTTGAGTCGGTTCGGAATATTAAAAGGATTCAGGAAAATATTCCACATGCTGTTATTCTGGTTGCCTGAAATGATGAGCAGCAAAACACCGATAATCACCATCACGACCGCGGTTCCGTTTCCATTCCGGATGATGGTGGAGAACATGAAAGCCATCGTACCCAGGAAATAAATCGGGAACATCACATTCCAGGTCAGATCAAAAATACCAACCGGGGAAAGCAGGAAATAACTCATCGTGGTTATTCCAAACATCATCAGGAAGACCAGCACAAAAACAAGAACCAGGCGCACCAGCCATACTTTGTAACGATAGTCGGGGATTCCGAACAATATTTCCAGAATTCCGGTATCCAGATCGTTCTGTATTCCAAAGGTCATCGGGTAGAAAATAAGAAGGATCCCCGGCATGATCTGAAGTCCATAGATAAATCCTTCGTCAATCTGGGCGTTATCCAAAATCCGGGTAATGGAAATGAAAAAGTAGAAAGCCAGGGCCGCCACCAGAAACCAGACAAACCGGTTGCCAAAAATGACCTTCAGGTTGTATTTCACCATTTTCCGGAACAAGGTCCAAATATTGGCGATTGAGATTGTTGATTGCATTGCTGTATTATTTTATTTCGATTTTAGATGAACAATCAACGATTGGAGATTACGAAGCAGCACAAAAGCTCTTCTTTCGGTAATCGTTAATCAACCATCGTTAATCTTTAATTTCTTCTACTTCAAATCTTTAATCAAACACAAATACGCGTCTTCGAGAACCGGATTGGCCATGATGGCATCTTCGGTCGGTTTTTTCTTCGCCAGGAACCGCACCCTGATTTGGTCGCCCTGCCTCATGTGATGGGTAATCAGTTGTTTGTTTTCCATCAGCTCGAATTCGGCCACCGACAAATCAAACTGCCAAACCATATTTTTGGCCAGATGTACCATGTCGGCAGGCGTTCCGTGGTATTTGACCTGTCCTCGGTTGATAACGGCCACTTGGTTGCACGAGCTTGAAATATCTTCGATGATGTGGGTCGAGAAAATCACAATCCGGTCACGGCTCAGTTCCACCAGTAAATTCCGGAAACGGATCCGTTCGCGGGGATCCAACCCGGCGGTTGGTTCATCAACCACCATGATTTTGGGCAGATGAAGCAGGATTTGTGCAATTCCGATGCGTTGTTTCATCCCTCCGGAGAAAGAACCGATTTTGTCGGCACGTTTTTCCCAGAGATGCACGGCTTTCAGCACATATTCAATTCTTTTTGACCGTTCTTCCTGATCGGTCAGTCCTTTCAGGATCGCCTGATAATCGAGAAAATCTTCAGCGGGCATATTTTCGTAGGTTCCAAATTCCTGAGGGAGATAGCCGATCAGTCCCTGCAATTCCTCCCGTTTTTCCTGGGTATCGATACCGTTGATCCAGATCTTGCCGTAACTCTGTTCCAAAATGCCGCAAATGATGCGCATCATGGTCGATTTCCCGGCGCCGTTGGGACCAAGCAATCCAAACATTCCGGTTCCGATTTCAAGCGAGACCCCGTTCAAAGCTTTGAATGGCTGATGTTTCTTTCCAATAAGCGGTATTTGTTTCACCAAACGGAGCAGGCCACGCCGCATGGTTCCAAAACGTCCGGCGATGCGGTCGATGTTGATTTTTTCCTGATACAGTTTTTTAGAGGTCACCGAAATGACCAGCGCCAGGTACCACAAAATACCAAACGTGATGACCAGTCCGATGGTTTTATCGATCCTCCAAACCACCAGGATTTCGATCAGTGGTAAAATCCAGAACAGGAAAGTGCGCACCGATCTGTAAATTCTGGGTGGTCGTGCTTTTCCGATCGTTTCAGCCCTGAAATTCAGGAATAAGCCAAACGGTTTCCAGATGCTCAGGGCAAATTGTACGATCCCAACCGAAAGCCAAAGCGACCAAAAAGCCGAATGCAAATAGAAAAAGCTGAAATAATCCAAAAAGCCCAGGACCGGGATTTGCCAGATCAGGTAATCGAATTCGGACAAAGTATGATATTGCTTTTCGAGACCTGCTCTTCGACGGATTTTTTTACCCGATTCCCATTCACGGGCAAAACGGCTTTCGCGATCGTATATTTTTACCAGGTTCTGGATGCGTATATGGAGTACCTCTTCGTCGGCGATGAGCTTGGTTCCGGCTTTCCGCAAACTGTTGAGCACAAACCAGGTAGAACCGGGCACCATGATCACCACCAAAATAAAGTCGAGCATCTTCCACAATCCCGAATCCACTTTGAAGTAAATTAGTGCAAAAGAAGCGGCCATCAGGGCAATCATCGAAAGCCGGATGCGCAGTTTTTGTTCATGAAACCAATCGATGGCATTCTCCAATCCGGAATAAAAAGTTGGAATGAAAACCAGGGTCAGCAAGGTGCTCAAAGCCAGACCACCAATCACCACGATGGCAAACGGAGCGCCGATGGCACTCACATATTCGGCATCGCCCATAGCCAGAGGCAGCATCCCAACTATAGTTGTAATGGCCGTGATAAGGATCGGGCGGACCCTTGAGAGTCCGGCGGTCATCAGGGCGCGCGAACGCCGGAAGCCACGTTTTCGCAAAATATTGGTGTAATCAATCAGGATAATCCCGTTGTTGACCACGACGCCGATCAGGATCAGGAAACCGGTCAGGGTATTGGCATTGAGCAGGCTGTTGTTGGTTACAATCAACGCCAAAAGCGATCCGATAGCTGCAAGCGGTATAGAGAACAGAAGTACGAAAGGTGTCGAAATGGATTCAAAAACCGCAGCCATGATCATAAATATCAGCAAGATCGAAGCTCCGATCATGAAATAAAATTCAGAAAAATCGGTTTCCTCATGAACCACTTCGGCGGCCACTCCCGATGGCAAATTGTAGTTGGCTACCAGTTCGTCAATTTCGTAGCGGTAGGCAGCCAGCAATTCTTTCGAATCGGCGGCCTCGCTCACAAAACGGTAATTAATCTCAATCTGTTTTTCCTGATTCACACGATTGATTCCGGCCAGGCCGCTGGCATAAACAATGTTGGTGAAATCCTGCAGATCGTGAATGCCACCGTTGGCATCGTTCACCTGAAGCATTTTCAACTCGTCCATGGTGCGATCCAGCTTTTGCTTTTCGCCAACAACCGGTTCCTTTTGGGTGATGATAATTTCGTAATTGTCAATCCCCTGTTTATATTGGATTCCGGTAGCAATTTCTTTGGAGAATGAATTGACTTCGGATAAAATATTGCTGAGAGTAATGTTGTATTGGCTCATCAGCAAAGGATTGAAGTACAAATGAACCTCAGGGCGGTTGTCCGAAATATTCAGGTTAACCGACTGCACCGACTGCATCTGGTCGATGAAATATTTCAGGTCTTCGCCAACCGCCTGCATCTTTTTAAAATCTTGTCCTTTGAGTACAATTTTTTCCTGATCGGTCCCAATTCCCATCATTTTCTGGAAAGCCCCGCCCATGTCGCGGCCACCTCCCTGAAAATTCCGGGTGCTCTGGGTTTGGGTAAACGAGATCGATGAAGCTTTAATTCCTTTGGTCCGGTCGCTGATATCTGATTTCACCTGGGCAAAACCCCGGTCGCCTACTTTTTCAAATTTTTCTTTCAGTTTGATGGTAACCACCGCCTCTTCCGCTTCAATTTTGCTGATCACATCGAGCTTTTCGGGCAAATCCTCCAGTTTCTTCTCTACTTCCTGAACGGTTTGATCAGTCGAGGCGAGCGATGATCCTGAAGGCATAGTCACATATAGGCGGATTTCCTTGTTTTCGACTTCCTGAAGCGAACTGATACTGACCGCAAGACTGATAAAAATGGCCAGAAAGAATAACACAATTCCGCCAATGATGGTGGTGGCCGGAGAACGCATGCACGATTTCAGGAAGACCAGATAGACCTGAACCATGCGCATATTGGTGGTTACCTTTTCATAGAAAATATTTTTGGCAACACGGCGCCGGAGCAGTGCATACGAGGCCATCGGAACCAGAAGCAGCGCAACGGCCAGCGAAACCAGGATCGTAGAAATGATTGAAATTCCTACATTAAACCCCAGCATTTCGACCATGAAATTCTTCGAAAACAGAAAAGGGACAAAAACAACAATGGTAGTCAGGGTGGAGGCCAGAATCGACCGCCAGACTTCTGTGGTTCCCTGTACCACGGCTTGCAACGGGGCATACCCTTTCCCTGCAAGCCGGTAAATATTCTCGAGCACCACCACACTGTTGTCGAGCAGCATCCCGATGGCCAGTGCCATTCCAACTAAAGTGAGGCTGTTAATGCTGATGTTGAACGCATAAAACAGGTTGAAGGAGGTGAAGATGGAAATAGGAATAGCCAAGGCGATGAACGAAACAATGCGAAGGTTTTTCAGGAAAATCCATAACACAAAAATGGCCAGGATACCTCCAAGCAATGCCAGTTCCATTATCTGATTGATGTTCTTTTCCATCTGATCGGCCGAGTTGCTGATTTCAGCAATCTCAATATCCTTGGTGGCCATTTTCTCGTTCAGTTTTTTCACAATTTTACGTGTCGCTGCCGAAAGTCGGATCTGGTTGGCTTGCGAATCGTTGACAAGCAAAATGGTTACCGCATCTTTTCCGTTCACCCGGCTGTACGAGGTTTCCTCTTTCACCCCAAACCTTACTTCAGCCACATCTTTCAGCAAGATCGGACCGCCGGCAACCACCAGGTTTTCCAGGTCTTCCACTTTGGTATATTCGGCGGTGACATGCACAAAAAACTGTACCGATTTTTCCTTCAGGTTACCTACATAGGTTCGCAAACTGGAGTTTTGCGAAAGCAGTGACCGGATTCTTCCGGGAGTAACATGGTAAGCTTCGCAGGCTTTGGTGTCCAGAATAATTTCGATCGATTTTTGTTTTCCGCCATACACATTCACTGCAGCAATTCCGTCAATGTTTTCCAGATCCGGCTTGATATCCTGATCAACGATGGTACGAACCCGGTCAATTCCACCTTCGCCGCGAGCCTGCAGCTCCATAAACTGGCTGTTCATCTGTTTCAGGTCGACCTTGGCCACGATCACCCTGACATTGGCCGGCATCTTCGATTGGATCTCGGTAATTTTTTCCTGAAGTTTCAGGTAGGCATATTTGAAGTTAACCCCCTTTTTATAATACACCACAATGGTGGCTTGCCGCGAATTGATGTTTGACTCAATGGATTCGATGCCTTCGAGTGTGCCTATGGCACCTTCGAGAGGAACAACCACCTGATTTTCCATGTATTCAGGAGCCATTTCAGTGGCCGAATTGGCCTGAACGAACAGGAACGGAAGTTCGGCATTTGGCAACAATTCCACCGGCAGCTGTTTGTAGGAGACGTAACCCAAAACGGTCAGTCCCAGAAACAACATGCTGATCAGTATTTTTCGCTGTATGATGAATTTCATTGTCAAAAAATATAAGCCCCCTTCTAATTCCCCCAAGGGGGAAAGTTTGGAAGCACTTTTATTAGAATAATCTCAACTCAAAACGGACAATTTTTAAGCCTCCACTTCGGGGAGGTTTGGAGGGGCTTGGGGTTTTCTCAGCCCATCTAAAACATCGAACACGCATGGAATCACAATCAGCGACATAATGGTCGATGTGATCAATCCACCGATCACCGCAATGGCCATAGGCGAACGCAGCGAAACGCTGTCGCCGAACCCAAATGTGAGCGGAAGCATCGCGAGGATGGTGGTCAGTTTGGTCATTAAAATCGGACGGATACGCTGTTGCCCGGCCTGCTTAATAGCTTCAATCCGCGGAACTCCTTCCCGCTGAATTTGCAGGATCCTGTCAACCAAAATGATGGAGTTGTTCACCGCGATCCCAACTAGCATGATGATTCCGATAATTGCCATGATGTTCAACGTCTTTCCCAGAATAAAGAAAATCAGGATTGACCCAACAATGGCAAATGGAATGGTGGTAAGGATCGTGAACGGATGGAGCAGCGACTCAAATTCAGCTGCCAGCACCATAAACACAAGCACAATCGACAGAAGTAAAGCAAAGCTGAGCGCATCCATCGATTCTTTGCGCTTTTCTTCCTCTCCGGTGATCTTGATTTTATAATCGGGTGGAAGAGCGATATCTGCAATGGCCAGGTTCACTTTTTGAACCATTTTATCCAATGCAATGTCCTTGTTCATGTAACCGGTAATTTTACCAATTCTGACCTGGTTTCTGCGGAATATTTCCTTGGGCGAAGTTCCTTGACGGACATCTGCAATTTCGTTGATCCGGATCACCTGTGTTCCGTTTTTGACGATGAGGTCTGACAAATCGGCCAAACCTTTATCGGGCAGGCGCAACAGGATGTCCTGCATTTCTCCTCCTTTTTCAACCGTTCCGACCGTTTTGCCGGTGAGTTGGTCTTTGATCTGGCTCACCACATTTGCCACGCTGAGATTGAAAATTCCGGCGCGCAAACGGTCAACCACGATTTCGACTTCCGGCGCACCACCTTCCATCGAAGCATCGAGGTTATAGACTTCAGGAATGGTTTGTACCGAATTTTTAACCTGGTCTGATAAATCCTGAATGATTTTCAGATCCTGTCCCTGAATTTCGATCACCAAAGGAGCTTCGTCGGTACCCATCAATCCGCCCAAAGCCGTTTGGTCCTGAACAAATTTGGTTTCCATATCCGGAAATTCGCCCAATGCCTGCGAAATGGATTGAATGGCCAGCGTGGAGCCAAACTTGCCATCGGGTTTCAGAATGATTTTTATACTGGCAGTATTTTCGCCCTGAAACAGTGCGTCCTGACTGGCCAGCATCCCGGTTGACGGGCCGACCTGACTGTAGAGGGTTTCCAGGTGGTCGCCCAATACCTCCCGGAGCATGTTTTCCATATTTTCGACCGCTGCATTGGTGCGCATCAGGCGGGTTCCTTCCTGCATCTTCAGATTCAGAGTAAATTGCCGGGTTTCGGATTTCGGCATGAACTCAGTTCCTATATAAGGAACCAACAGAACCGATGAACAAAGCAATATCAGGGCTGAAATGATGACAATCCATTTGTGCTGAAGCACTTTCCCCAGGAACCTTCCGTATCCTTTTACCTGGACCGTATTTGCTGCCCCTGTTTTTGTACTGTTTTTGAAGAAATAATTATACAACATCGGGATCAGCAAAATGGCTGCGACCAGCGACGAAAGCAGGGAGAAGGTGATGGTCCATGCCTGATCGCGGAAAAGCGCGCCCGATGCGCCATGCAGATATACAATCGGTAAAAATACAATGATGGTGGTAATGGTCGATGAGGTGATGGCACCGCTGACCTGGGAGGTTCCCTGAATAGCCGCATCTTTGACCGACATTCCGGTTTCGCGCAGCCGGAAAATATTCTCCATCACCACGATGGCATTGTCGACCAGCATGCCCGCACCGAGCGCCAGTCCACCTAGGGTCATGATATTCAGGCTGAGTCCGTTGAAATACATCAGGTTGAAAGTAGCGATGATCGAAACCGGCATTGAAACGCTGATGATCATGGTTGTTCCGATGCGGCGCAGAAAAACAAAAACGACAATGATGGCCAGAACCATACCAATCATCGAAGTATCTTCCACCTCGCTGATCGCATTGCTGATAAAGATGCCTTGATTGGAAACCACTTTGAACTGGTAGCCAGGCAGGGCTTTTTCCATCTCAACCAATGCTTTCGAAATTTCCTTCACCGCCTTCACGGTGTTGAAACTTGTTTCCTTATAAATGGACAATCCCAGACAACGAACCCCATTCATCCGGACAATGTTTTCCGGATCCTTGTTTTTGAAACTGACTTTTGCCACTTCGCGCAGGTAAATTGGCGCTTTTTGAGCCGTCAGATCTCCTGAAGTCACCGCTTTGTAGCCCACAATGGTATTCTCGAAATCGCTCAGGTCGGTAAGCAAGCTAACTCCTTTCACCACATATTTCAGGCCCATCTCGGTAATCGATCCTCCCGAAATACTTTGGTTGAAGCTTTGAATACGGGTGTTCAGTTCGTCCATAGTCAGGCCGAACGCATCGAGCATGTATTGATCGGTTTCGATCAGGACTTCATTTTTTTCAGATCCCGAAACCTCCACATCGGCGACTCCTTCTAGCCGTACCAACTCGTTTCGGATATAGTTTTCGGCAACCTTCCGAAGTTCGTTCATGTCGGTGATGGTTTCATGCGAAAGGCTAACCACCATGACTGGCGCGGTATTCGGGTCATGCTGGGTAATGTTGATCTGGTCGATAGTCTGGTTTTGAGCAAAAGCGCTCGAAGCTTTCTGAAGGTCGAGAAAAGCTTCGTCCATATCCTTGGTCCATGCATATTCCACGGTAATTTGTGCCGTTCCCACTTTTGAAACCGACGAAACCTGCAGGACGCCCGATTGCCTGATAGCCAAGGCTTCCAGGTTTTCGACAAACTGTTTTTCCATTTCTTCCGGTGGACGTTCGCCCGATTTAATCTCAATGAACAAACGCGGGTTGTTGATCTGTGGGAACAGATCGATGCCCAGCTTACTGAAGGAAATGTACCCCAGCAAAACTACGGCAAGTACCAGCATCAGAATGGTAACCGGATAGTTGACCGCAAATTGTGTTAACTTCTTCATTTGCTATTAATTAATTGAGTTCGGAGTGTCTAAAGTCCGGAGTGCCTGGAGTTAACTCCGAACTTTAGGCACTCCAAACTCGCAACTTCTTATTTCACGATCTTCACCTTTGAGCGGTTTTTCAGGGTCTCAAATCCTTTGATCACCAACCGGTCATTCTTTTTTAATCCGGAAGTTATTTCAGCCGTATTTTGATTCTCGAAGCCAATGGTGATGCGCTTTTCAGTGGCTGTGCCGTTATCCACGATGAACACCGATTTCCCTCGCTGGCCCGAAATGATGATGTTTTTGGGGATCACAATCACACTGTCGTGTTTGGCCAGAACAATGTCGGCTTTGGCAAACATACCCGGACGAAGCTTCAGTTCGGGATTTCC
This sequence comes from Prolixibacteraceae bacterium, assembly GCA_025355875.1. Classification (GTDB taxonomy): domain Bacteria; phylum Bacteroidota; class Bacteroidia; order Bacteroidales; family Prolixibacteraceae; genus Aquipluma. The sequence goes on from JANXYV010000152.1 coordinate 23,631, forward strand.
TACTTCGATTACGCCTTTAAAAGTGCGCGTTTCGATGCTGATTGCCGGGGAGAGTTCCTTCACTTTTCCGGTCAGGGTATCGTTCGGAAGGGTATAATTCATGATCCGCACTGCCTGATCTATCTGAACATCACTGATGTATTTCTCCGGAAGATTCACTTCGACGGTCATGATACTGTAATCCATCAGGCTAGCCACTGAACTGCCGGTGGCTAACTGGGTTTCGTTGGTAATGGCAGGAATATCAGTAATTACGCCTTTGAAAGGTGACCGGACCTGCATCTTTGCCAGCAGGAGATTGGCCCGTTCAAAAGCATCTTTAGCATTGGTATAGTTTACTTCCGAATTCCGGTAATCGAGTTGCGTAACCCCACCTTTTTCGAACAACGACTGTTGTTTCTTCATGGTTTGGTCCGTTATTTCGAGGTTCAGCTTTTTGCTTTCGAGACCAATACTGTTCACATATTCGGCATCTTCCAGCTGAATGATTACCTGACCGGATTCAACTCCATCGCCCAGGGCAAATGGTCGCCTGGTTTTGGGATTGATCAGCAACTTGTATTTACCGGTCATCTCGGTCTTCAGAACTGTTGTTTTGGTGGCGTTGAGCGTACCGGTGGTATTGATGATTTTTTCGATCGAACCGGGCTTGATGTCGTTTACTGAAACAGGTACAGCCAATTCGGCGGTTGTTGAAGCTGGCTGGTTGTTACACGCTGTGGTCGCCCCAATCAGGGCGATCAAAGCAATCAATTGGTGAAATGTTTTCATAGTATGGTTTGTTTTTACTTTTTAAGCATGTATTCAGGTATGATGGGCTGATTTTTCTCAAAATCGTAAAGCGATTGGATTTTCAGGTTGAGTAACTCAATTTTATAATCAATCAGCGACTGGGCATACGACATTTTCTTTTGTGAAAGCTGGGTCTGGAACAGGTTCATGTCCATGCTGGTGAGGTCGCCGTTGGCATACCGTTCAAGGTTGATCTCGTAGGTTAACTGTGCATTCTTTTCATTCTGGGTGGCAATTTCAATCTGGTTCACCAGGTTTTTGAGGTTGCGGTAAACTTTCCGGATATCGACAGTGATTTGTTTCTTCTGTTCATCCAGATTCAGGTCCTGAGTCTTGATTACCGCTTCCTGGGCTTTGATGCGGGCTTTCTTTTCGCCCCAGTCGTAAAGCGGCACATTAAACGAAACGGCCACCCTTGGGTTGTTGGTTGGATTTTGGTAAATATTCTCAAGGAGTGGATCGTCGCCACTGATACCCACCGACAAACTGATATCTCCCCTGAATTCGTTGATCGCCTTGGTTCGGATCAGGTCGAACTGCGAAGTTTCGATGCTGATCTGACGCTGGCGCAGTTCCATTCTTGAATTCAGTCCATACTCGATGGCTTTTGTTACATCGACCACCACCGGGTTCATGGCCACATCGGTCATCACGGTAATTTCGTCCATGATATTCATCCCGATGTACTGTTTGAACAAATCTTTGTTGTTGTCCAGATTGACCTGAGCATTCTCCAGGGTTGATTTGGCCGTGGCGAAGTTTAATTCAGCCTGGTAGAGTTCTTCTTTGGCCGAAATTCCGGCAGTTACTTTATTTTGGGTGATCTCGTAACTTTTTTGGGTATTGGCAAATTCGTCCTGCGAAATATTCAGGCTCATTTGCGACAGGTAAACATTGTAAAACAATTGAGTCACCTGCTTTTCAAGGTTGAGTTTTTGCATGGAATAATTCAATTGAGCATTCTCCAGGTTCAACTCCAGTTGTTTCAGCTGAAGTTTGGTCCGGTTGTAGGTGAAAATGGGCTGGGTTACACTCAGTGAAAGATAATTGGTGAATGCAGTGCTGTTCTGGCTGCTGGTACCCTGGATGCTCGATTTGTCCTGCCACCCAAACCGGTTCACCAGGCTGATAGTTCCATCAGTAGGGAGAATGGGTTGGGAAACGGTGAACGTTCCGAAGGATTGGGTAGTCTGGCTGGTGAACCATTTCGCATTGTAATTATCGAACGACCGGGTCTGATCGTAACTAAACGGAGTAACATTCAGCGAAAAATTCGATTTGAGCGCGGCGTTTTGCGCTTTCAGCGTTTCTTCAGAATTCTCCAGATTCAGCAAGGAGCGCCGGATGTCGGGACTGTTGTTGCTGGCAATATCCAACGCACGTTCCAGCGTCAGTATTTGCTGGGCATTTGCCGAAAGCAAAGCCGGACCGAATATGAACAAGAGAAGTCCCCTTTGGATCAGGTTTTTTAATCGCATATCGAATATCATATTAGGTATATATTTCCAGTTTCTGTCATTAATGTTCATTAGGTCATTTATCGTCATTGATTGCTGATTTGCTCAGTATAATGACAAACAATGACGTGAAACAAATGACAATTAATGACTATGTTTTTACTGTTTCACCAGCTTCACTGCATCGGCCACAACCACCTGAGCCGCCGACTTATTCCCCAGTTCCACTTTTACCGTATCGCCCGTAAAATAGAATGAGCCGAGACTGTTCCAGCCATCATCGGCGGTTTTCAAGTCAACCACTACTTCTTCCTTTCCTTGACCGTGATTGATGGTATACGTGTATTCGCCACTGGTTTCCTGATTATCGCGGCGACCGCGCCGGTTTTTTGCAATATAACTGAATACTTCATAGGTTCCGTCGCCTTTGATAGGTATGCTCCAGGTCACTTTCTTCTTGCCGTCGCCCGAGCGAATGTAATGTGCAGAGCGAATAAACTTTCCAAAATAGCTGCTGTTGGTAGTTGCACGCCAGGTGCGCGGAGCATGCCAGGTATTCATCCCGATGAAACGGTCCTTGCTTTGATCTTCCTTCAGAAGTATCCTTTGTAAAAGACTGTAATCTTCGGTCACCGAAAAACGGAAGGTGGAATCTTCATCATCCGATATAAATTCCCCGACTTCAGCCAAACGCACCGGGCTATCCGATATTTTTTCACCTTCATAAGGGATTGCCTTGGTATCCTGTTCAATATTATCGAGCGGAAGCCTGAGTTCAGAAGGAATATTCCTGGAAGCCAGCGTGTTTATTGAAATATTTCGCGGAGTTCCGTCGAGAAGGTAACTCACTTCCTTGGTTTGTCCGCCTTCGAGATACAGCAACTTGTTAATGGTTTCCATATTGGCACCACCGCCGGCAAATCTTCCACGTCCCGGACCACCGCCTTCTCCCAGCCTGAACTGAACCGAAACAATGCCTTCGGCTTTCTCGGTATTCGAAATTTTGAATTTGACCATAGTTTTGAGCCTGTCGCCATCGAGAACATTCACTGCTTTTACCCCACCAATCAGATATCCGGGCAATTCTTTGCTCCGGAACCATTTTTCCATGAATGGAAGCAAATCGGTATTGAATTGCTGTTTGATACGGCTATTAAAATCTTCGATCGTAGTCGAACCAAATTTGATGCTTTTCAGGAATTTGAACATGAAATCGTTGAATGCCTCGTCGCCCGCCTTTTTCTTGATAATTGAGAACAGGGATTGTCCTTTCAGTTGAATCACATTATCTATGATTTGCGTTTTCGAAGGGTCGTCGAGCAATTCTGCAAACGAAAAATCGAGCAGTGCCAGGTTGGCCTGTTCATTTTCGGTCATTCCCTGCATATCCCGCATCCAGCCCTGAGCGCCCGACTCTGCCGACTGCTTTAGGTAGGCTTCAAAAATACGATCAGTAATCGGCCATTTATCGGATTCAATAAAATAGGCATGATTGTAAAACAACGGGAAACAGTACAAAGGATTTGCCTTCTCAGTAACCTGACCCTGATTGAAATCGGGCCGGGCTGTTGCCTGAGTAAACAAAGCCAGAAAATTATTCACAACCATTATCTTTTTCTCCTGAGGGGTCATTTGTGCATCGTTTCCCCTTCCACCCCAGCGATCCATCCGTTTGATACTCCCTTCAAAATCAGCTTCCTGAATGGTCAGACCTTTCTCGGAAAAAAGTACGGTTTCGGGCTGAACCTGTTCTCGTTCGCCCATCAGGGTTCGCGGATAGGAATAAAACTGTGCCGGAACTTCAATTAGGTTAAACCGCTGGAAAGGATAAAACAAGTCGATTTTGCGCTCATAATCTTTGAGCGCGGTTTTAATCAGATCTGGAATGGTATCCTTGACCGGCTCGAGAAATTTGCTGAAATAATCGTGTTTCGGGTGTAGGTACAAACTGAAAACCAGACCATCGATCGTATCCGTTTTTTGAATGTAGTTCCCAATGACCAAAGAAATCTGTGGCAAATTTCGCTTGTTCGTAAAGCTGAAAACTCCATCTTTTTGTTCCACCTTGCCTTGTGAAATGGCGGTCAGTCCAGGTTTGGTCTTTACCGAAACCTCGAAACTGCTAAACTGTTTCTGTATCCATTGCTTGTTTTGCTTCCCAAAGCTGGCGCCGGCGATCGGGTACCAGTTGCATTCGCGGGTTAGCAAGACGAAATCGGGCGAAACAATGGCCGAGCGTTTGTCGATTTTGTACATGAATGACTGATTGGGCTCCTGAAGCGTTTTATCGTCGATATCCAAAAAACTGGCCGCATCGTTCAGGCTTCCACGATAGCTGAACTCAATATCGGCAGTTTCGCCCGGGCCGAGTTTGTTTCCCGAAAATTCAATCAGCTGAAGTTCCCGTTTTGGATTCGTTTCTTGTCCGTTGAAAGTGACTTTGGTCAATTCCAGACCGGGATTCAGGCTGAAAACAAAATGATCTACCTGATCCTGATGAGGATTGGTCACTTTCAGTTTTGCAGTTACCTCCAGAATACTTCCCTTATGATCGACCTCGATCTGGTAAGATCCGACTTTTAACCGGGGAGTATTCATATTTGCATCGTTCAGGGCACGGATATTTTCTCTCAACTTCTGGTTTCTAATGAAGGAAGAAACATGTATATCGCCCAGCCAAATTCCGGCAGCAAAAAACAGCAAAGCAGGAATCAAAGTAACGGTATTGCTGAAAGGGCTTTGCGGCAGGCGCTTCAGAAGTGAAATTGTCAGGAAGATAAAGGCAGTACCGAAACAGACGTACATTCCGCGGTGAATGATAATTGTATGAAGGTTGCCAAACCCAATAAAATCGGATTTCAGCAACGGAATGCTGTAAGCCATGTAATCGAACAGAAAATAGTATTTTGTATTGAGGTAAAAAATGGTAATGGCCACATATCCAAGAAGGAGAATAAAAGTGATTGCCTGATTTTTCAGGATACTCATGATAAAAAACGAAAGTCCGAGAATAAAAATCAGGGTCGGCAAACTGATGATCAGGAAATAACTCACATAAGCCATCCAATCGACGGCAACCCCTTCAGCAATCAGATTGAAAATCAGCGCTTCCGATAATACGATCAGGTTCAGGATCATAAAAACAACCAGGTTCCCGATGGTTTTGCCGGCCACATATTCCCCGTTCGACATCGAGCGGATATAAATTACGTCGGTAGTGTCCAGTTTTTTGTCGCGCTTCAGGAAGTCAGATGCCAGGAAAATGGCAATGATGGCCTGAACGGTATTCAGTATCAAAAGGTTGACATAAGGAATAACCGATGGAATGGCTTTCATCTCCCAGTTTCCGTTGATAATGAGTGTTCCCAGATTGAAGAAGAACAAAAAAAACATAGCCAGAAAAGCAAAAATCCGGAAAAACCAGGAACGAAGCAGCGTGGTTATTTCGTATTTGGCAATAGAAGTTATGTTGTGGACAGATATCATAGCGGTTGCGGTTTATATGGCTGTCCACTGGTTTAAGTTATTTTCCATAAAATACACGTAGGCGTGTTCGAGATTAGGAGCGATATTTTGCCCGCTATAGCCATTTATTGAATCGGCCACCACCTGGATTTCCCAACCCTCGCTGGTGGGCACATTGGAGATTACCGGATATTTTTCATTGATTTCAAGGTATTCAGTCTCACTTGCCTCGATGAGCCACACTTTCCCTTCAGCCTTGGTGACCAGTTCATCGGGCGAACCTGTGAAAGCCAGACCTCCCTGATTGAGAAGCGCCATATCGGTACATGAACTGGAAATGTCGCCCACGATGTGAGTCGAAAGTATGATAATGACGTCCTGAGTAGATATGGTGGAAAGTAGATTCCTGAAACGGATGCGTTCTTCGGGGTCGAGACCGGTAGTTGGTTCATCAACGATGATGATTTTAGGTTCGTTGATCAGGGCCTGGGCAATTCCAAGGCGCCGCTTCATTCCTCCTGAAAGTTTGTTGGCCTGGCGATCGCGGGCTTCGAACAAACCCACTTCCTCAAGCATTTTATCAACAGCCAGTCTGCGTTTTTTCGTATCTTTCATTCCGGCCAAACGGGCTGCATAGTCCAGGAATTCGTAGGTTTTAAGATGTGAGAAGAAGCGAAAATCCTGTGGAAGATATCCCAGCATTTCACGAATTTTATCGCGGTCTTTGCTCAGGTCAAATCCATTCATGATTACTTTTCCTGAAGAAGGCTGCATCAGGGTCACCAAAATGCGCATCAGGCTCGACTTTCCTGCTCCGTTGGGTCCAAGCAAACCGAACATCCCGTTATTAATTTCCAGATTGACATCTTTCAGGGCGTGATTGCCATTAGGATAGACTTTGTTCAGGTTTTCGATGGTTATCTGCACGGGGAAAAAATTAGGTCACGGAATGTCAGACTGAATTTCGGTCAATAGGTTTAATCGCGTTAACGACTCATTGTTACTAAAATGAGCCTGACAAGGACTTTTATTCAACAGATATAGCTTTTCCACCGGCCAATAAACGAATTTGGCAAGAAAACATTGGAAGAAATACTTCTTCTTCCTTTTATCCTCATCATTTCTACCAATTTCCGAACATCGGCTAACCAGATTAAAATTTCCTTCCAGAAATTTGCATAAATCAAAAACATTGATTCTATTTGTAACCTAAAGGTTATATAAAGATAACTAAAGGTTATATATTGCAAATTCAAGTTTAAACTAAAACATCACATTATGGGAACTTCAATGATCGAAAAATTGGAAAAATCGAGGTACAATCTGCTGAAATGGACAACTATTGGTTGGGGAATCTGGTATGGAACTTTCATTTTAAAAGATGTGATCCACAATACCACAATCATTACTATTGCGTTATGTGTTGGATTTATCGGATTGATCATCTTCATGGTTAACCTGGTTAAGGTACTCAAGTTACAGAGTGATCTTAAATTGGATAAAAAAGCAAGGGAAGCACTGAATGACGAATTGCACCAGCTCAATTTGCATAAGTCTTACCAGTTCGGATTTTGGATGGTACTGTCGGTTACGACTGTGTTCGTCGCTTTAACTCCATTTATACAGATTTCAGCACAACTGGTCTCTAAAATAATCTTGTATTTCGCCGTTCTTTCATACCTCATTGCAGGACTAATTTACACCCGCGACTAATGGAAAATCAGGAATTAACCAACCAGATCAAAGTCCAACGGGCAATGAAAAACATCACCCAGGAGGAACTTGCTGCCCAAATAGGTGTGACCCGAAAAACAATCAATACGATTGAAACCGGCAGGTTTATCCCTTCAACCATCCTGGCCATCAAACTGGCCCGATATTTCGGGATAAAAGTGGAGGAGTTGTTTATTCTTATTGAAAAATGAACATCAGATTTTACTCCTTATGCCTTGCGGCAAACTCCTTGGAAGAATAATGGTCTTTCCGGCCATATCAGGCCCTATAAGAAACGCAAGCCCCTAAAAAAAAGGCAACTTGAAATACCAAATGAATTACTTGATTGGCTTAAATTGGACATAATCCCAAAAAATCATACCGTAGAAATAATTTTCAAGTCTGATGGTATGCCGTGCAGTTGTTTTAAAATCGACTTCCGCAACCTTCTGCAGACCACCCGCTCCCCCAGTCCGGGCCCCTAGATACTTAATCGGACAAATCACATCATCAATGTAGACATTACATGAGGTAACATCTCCCCAATTTGGCTGATAAATTCCGACTTCCCACTTCCCTTTCATCACTTTTGGAAAAGTAACAGAGAGCGAAAACCAGCCTATCATTTGCAAACAATCATCATTGATCAGAACGCCTCCTGTTCCATTTGCTTTCCAATGGTATTGCATGTAATCACCTACCCAATGGATATTGGCAAAGCCATTTACCCCATCTGAAAATTTCTCGTATTGTTTATCATACCAATATCCCTGCTTGAAATCAAAAAAATCGGTGGTTTCAAAAATAATGGTAGTAGGTTCAGGTTGAATCACAGGCAATAAACCATTGATAGAATGGATTGAACCATTTTTTGCCGGAACATTTGAGGAAGGAATGATGAAGGCGGTGTATTTTTGGGTTTTTGGAAAGAGATTGATTTTATAGTCGGTGTCAATGTTCATTGAGACATTGTTATCAGAAGATAAAATTGGATACAATGTCGACTCAAAAGTATTCAAATAATAGGTACCGATCAGACAATGATATTCCATGTACCTGTAAAACGGATTATTCAGGTAGGTCAGACTGTCGGGATTGGCTCCGGTGAATTTAATCAGATCGCCAACATTGTTAATTCCATTTCGTTTATAAACTGAATCCGGAACTGCCAGCATCGTGAAGCGGGTCCGGGCCGTGGTTTTACCGTATGGAAATGTAATTACCTGTAGGGTATCCTTTATCCCGGAAATTTTTAACCCTTCAGCAAATATTTTATAGGAAGGATCTTCAGCTAACAAGGTGTATACGTCTTTGGTAACTGGCTCAATGACCCGATCGATAACCTGGGCATATCCATTGGCCAGACGAACATCCCGGTTAATAATTTTTGATTTCTTATTCATAATAATATCCGATCCCTGAAATTCGGTAACCAGATAATCACCAATTGCATTGGTATCACGAATCGCACCGAGGCCTATGTCTGATGTTGATATTTCATTGGTTATCAAATGATTTCGAACCAGAGTATTTCTGAATTTTTCATCGAGTTCTGATACTGAAGTTACACCTTTTTCCTTGTAGTAGGCAAACATGGCATCGTTGGTAGGTAGCATAACGGTGTAAGGGCCACGAATTCCCAACAAAGGTTCCAGTCCGGTAAGTTCTACCAGTTTCTGAAATTCAGAGAACTCAGGATTGCTTTTGATATAATCGCTTGCTACCTGGTCGGTGGAATTAACTTTCCATAGCTGAGGCTCTTGTTTGCAAAAAGTAAAAAGAAAGTTGGCGGAAACCATTATAAGCAATGCAAATACCGGAAACTTTACAGTTTCGCACGAGAAAAGATTTTTCATAGGTTAAGTATGTTCTTGTTAGTCTGTCATTTAATTCTTTCAATCAGGCAGAAAAGAGAGAATCTACCGGAAATTCCGGCACTAAGATCATAAATATATTGATATGCCGATCAATTAAGAGACAAAATATCGTACCAAAGTGACATCAAAATCCCTTTTCAAATCAAATAAGCTGTTAATTTTACCATCTCAACCAGGATAACATTGACTCAGGTTTTTCGGTCGGCAAAGAAATGAACAAAACTGAAATGAATAGCAATTGCCCGGTAATACTGAATTCGCAACCCGTTTCTGTCCGTGAAATTTCGGATTGGTGTGAAAGGAGAATCCCTGACCCTTCCGTTCCTGAATGGGAGAAAGAATTGTTTTCATTTCTGAATGAATGGTTCTCGGATGCTGATTTTGTATTGGCACAAACTTCAGGAAGTACCGGCGAACCCAAACCTGTTGAATTGCCCAAATCGCTCATGTGCAAGAGTGCAGAACGAACCATCGGATATTTCGGACTGAAAAAAGGTGACCACATTTTACTCAGTTTGCCTTGCCGGTATATCGCCGGAAAAATGATGGTGGTCCGCACAATTGTTGGGCGAATGAATCTGATAACGGCAGATCCGGCTGGCAATTTTGATTTTTTGAAGAACGAAACGTTCGATTTTGGCGCGATGGTTCCCAACCAGATTTTCAAAATTCTTGAAAAGCCTTCGGGAATGGAAATCCTGCAAAAAATTCGAAATTTACTGGTTGGAGGTTCCGCAATTTCTTCCTCACTGGAAGCACAAATCGCTCCGCTTTCAAACCGGGTATTTTCAACTTACGGAATGACCGAAACCGCCTCGCACATTGCCATCCGGGAACTTTCGGGAGCGCAAAGATCAGATTTCTACCAGTGTTTGCACGGAATTTCGGTGAGCGTCAATGAAAATAATTGCCTTCGGATTCACCTCCCGGAACTGGCAGAACCTTTGCAAACCAACGATCTGGCGGAACTTCAGTCGGAAACAAGTTTCAAAATTCTGGGCCGGGCCGATTCGGTTATCATTTCCGGAGGAATAAAATATTCGCCGGAAATAATTGAGAAAAAATTGGAAGGATTATTTGCCCAACGGTTTATCATTTCATCGCTTCCGGATGAAAAGCTGGGCGAAAAACTGGTGCTGGTCATCGAAGGCAATGACTCTCCTACCCAATCCGTAAAGGAAAAGCTTGAAACGATTCTACCGTCATTCGAACTGCCCAAATCCATTCTTTTTTTGGAACAGTTTCCTGAAACATCCTCTGGAAAAATAATTCGTGGCGAAGTCCAATTGGCTTTGAAAAGTGCAGGAAATATTTGAATCTGCCACCCACTGACGCTTCCACTTTTCCGTTCAACTCAAAAAATCGACTATCTTTGTGACCCTCAGTAAAACCTTTTTCAATGACTGAATTTAAACGTACCCTCATTACTTCGGCTTTGCCTTATGCCAATGGTCCGGTTCACATCGGACACCTTGCAGGCGTATATGTTCCGGCCGACATTTATGCCAGATACCTCCGTATGAATGGCGAAGAAGTGGCTTTTATCGGTGGTTCCGACGAACATGGTGTGCCAATTACCCTCAAAGCTAAAAATGAAGGAGTTACTCCGCAGGATATCGTGGATAAATACCACGGCATGATCAAAGATTCGTTTAAACGCTTCGGAATTTCGTTCGATATTTATGCCCGGACCAGCGATCCAATTCATTATCAGACTGCTTCCGAAATATTCCTGAAGCTTTATCAGGATGGAAAGTTCGTTGAAAAAACATCTGAACAATATTACGACGCTGAAAACAAACAGTTTTTGGCCGACCGTTACATAACCGGAACTTGTCCGAAATGTGGATTCGAAAAAGCATATGGCGACCAGTGTGAAAGCTGCGGAAGTGCATTGAGTCCGAACGAACTGATCAATCCGAAATCGATGATCAGCGGAAATGTTCCGGAATTGAAAGAAACCAAACACTGGTATTTGCCGCTTGATCAATACGAAGGCTGGCTAAAGGAATGGATTCTGGCAGGTCACAAAGAATGGAAATCGAATGTTTATGGACAGTGTAAATCATGGATCGATGGTGGTTTGCAGCCACGTGCCGTAACCCGAGACCTGGATTGGGGCATTCCGGTTCCATTGGAAGGAGCTGACGGAAAGGTACTTTACGTTTGGTTCGATGCGCCGATTGGTTACATATCGGCCACCAAGGAATGGACTCTGGAATGGGAAAAGTGGTGGAAAGATCCGGAAACCAAACTGGTACATTTTATTGGCAAGGACAACATCGTTTTTCATTGCATCATTTTCCCGATCATCCTGAAAGCTGAAGGTTCCTATATTTTGCCCGAAAATGTTCCGGCCAATGAATTCCTGAATCTGGAAGGCGATAAAATCTCCACTTCGCGCAACTGGGCCGTCTGGCTGCATGAATACCTGGAAGAATTTCCGGGAAAGGAAGATGTGCTGAAATATGTGCTCACCGCCAATGCTCCTGAAACCAAAGACAATGATTTTACCTGGAAAGATTTTCAGGCACGAAACAACAATGAACTGGTTGCCGTGCTTGGTAACTTTGTAAACCGTGCGCTGGTCCTGACCCAAAAATATTACGACGGAAAAGTTCCGGCGGCCGGAGTCCTTTCTGAGGCGGATGTTTCTGCTTTGGTTGAAATATCATTGATTAAAGCTGATGTGGAAAAAAGTATTTCGCAATACCGTTTCCGCGAAGCCTTGAAATTCGCCATGGACCTGGCCCGTTTGGGAAACAAGTACCTTGCCGATGCCGAGCCATGGAAAGTGGTGAAAACCGATCCGCTTCGGGTTGAAACCATCATGAACGTGTGTTTGCAGATTACCGCCAACCTGACCATTATTCTCGCACCATTCCTTCCGTTCAGCATGGATAAGCTTCGCATTTTTCTGAATATCGACGAACTGAACTGGAGCAATCTGGGCCGTTCCGACCTGTTGAAAGTTGGTCATCAAACCAATACTCCGGAATTGCTTTTCGAGAAGATTGAAGACGAGGTGATCGAATTTCAGGTGAACAAACTGCTGGCTACCAAAAAAGCAAACGAAGCGGCCAATGCTCAAGCCGCGCCAGCCAAAGAAAACTGCACGTTCGATGATTTTAACAAGATGGACATCCGAACCGGGACCATTCTGGAAGCAGAACGGGTACCCAAAACGAAGAAATTACTGAAATTGACCATTGACACCGGAATCGACCAGCGAACCGTGGTTTCAGGAATCGCCGAATATTACAATCCAGAGGAGATTATTGGTCAGCAGGTAAGCATACTTGTCAACCTTGAACCTAAGGAATTGAAAGGAATCCAGTCGCAGGGAATGATCCTGATGGCGCAGGATGCCGATGGTTCGCTGAAATTTGTTACCCCGGTATCGCCCGTTAAAAACGGATCGGAGATAAAATGACCATTTATTGTTGTAGAGACTCACAATCGTTTGTCTCCATATACCATCAAAATATAACCGAGCCAACAAAATGTTGGTTTGGTTTTCGTAAGCCTCAGTACCGCTTTCGGCGGGTCGGTTGCTTACCCTCTATAAATCGAGACCGCTTTCCCAAGGGAAGGCGGTTTTTTCATTTCAACATTCCTTCTTTCTCCAAAAAGGACAGAATCGCTGATCCATACATGGTAAATAAATACTAATTTTGCTAAAAAACAGTGCTTATGAATTCGCTGGAACTCAAAAATAAAATCATCAAACAAATTGATAATCTGAATGAATCAGAGTTTGAAAGAGTTTACCATCAGTTACTGGAAATTCTTAAATCGGCAAACTACTATAAATTGTCCGAAGAAGAAAATGAAGCCATTGATTCGGCTTTGAAAGTAAGTGAAGAAGGAGAAACATACACCCATAATGAAGTAAGCTCCGAAGCCAGAAATAAATTTCCAAACCTGAAGTTCAAATGAGAACCGTTCGCTGGAACAAACTTGCGAGGCTTGATTACTATCAAAACATCAGCTACTTACTGCAAAACTGGTCGGAAAAAGAGGCTCAGAACTTTATCGACAAAGTATTTGAAATCGAATCCATCCTAAAAAAAGCAATATCGAATTTCAGAATACCGATCGAGTGGACATAAAGCGTTGCGTGATTAACAAACAGATTTCATTGTTTTACAGGGTAATTAACGGGAAGAAGATCGAACTTCTTCGATTTTGGAACAATAACCAGAATTTGAAAAATCTAAATCTTTGAACGATTGTCAACTACAGACATTTCATCTGGAACTCCTTTCGTGCGGGAAGATGACTTGCCAGATACAAAAATTAAATTGCCCTAACTTTGTGCCAAGATTTGACGAAAATTACCCTAACTATGTGACAGATAATTTTCCTATAAATTAAGTTATGGGCTTTGAGAAATTCTGTATTTTTTGCAATCTTTCTGGAATATCAGGTGATACCTTAATGATGATCAGCCAAACTTTCCAGGTCAGAATTCTTTTCGTAGTCGATTATTATGAGATTAAACACGGAAGTTAATTCCGTAATTCCTTTTCTTAACATTTGTATCGCTTTAAAACACAAATATATGTTTCAGGTTATCTGGGAATTGAAAGTAAAATTCAAGGAACGCGAAAAGTTCGAGCAGTTCTATGATGTAAAGGGTGAATGGGTGAAATTTTTCACCAAGTCTCCTGAATTTCTGGGAACAGATGTGCTGGAGAGCGGCGAAGGTGACGGAATTTTCCTGGTGATCGACGAATGGAATTCGGAAGAGAACTTTCAGGAATTTGTGAAAAGCCGAAAAACTGAATATGAGTCGCTGGAAGAAAAAGCCAAATCGGCCAGCCGCACCAAGAAGCGAATTTGGATTTCAGCTTAAACTGAATGCCATGAACCCGATGCAAATTTTCAAAAACAAGAATATTGTCAATACTGAAGATATCTCGGATTTGATCAGAAAGGACAGCATCTTTGCCGGTATCAGCGAAAAATATGGAAGTCCACCAAACTGGTCCCGGCCGCATGGATTCATTTCCTTATCCAGAATGATCCTCGAACAGCAGGTGAGTTTAGCTTCTGCCAATGCCCATTTTCTAAAACTCAATAACTATCTGGAGGAGTTTTCTCCTGAAAACATTCTCAGGCTCAACGATGAGGAAATGAGAACTTGTCAGATCAGCCGGCAAAAGGCAAATTATCTGCGCGCTTTCTCACATGCAATTCTAAGCGGCGAAATTGATGTGGAAGAACTTCCGGATTTAGACGAAACCGAAGTTCGGAAACAACTGACAGGCATCAAGGGAATTGGCCATTGGACCGCCGATGTTTATCTGATGTTTTGCCTTCAATCGAAAGATATTTTTCCGGTTGGTGATGTAGCGCTGGTCAATACCGTCAAAGAATTAAGTGATGCAGTCACGAAAGAAGAAATTGTTTTGCTGGCTGAAAAGTGGAAGCCTTTCCGATCACTGGCAAGCTATTTTTTGTGGCACTACTATCTGAAAAAACGAAACCGATTTTCAGAGTAAATTGTATTTCCTGTCAAATCCTGAATTCTATTTTTTATGCCCAACTTTTCTCACATTCTTTTCGACCTCGACGGAACACTAACCAATCCCCGCCTGGGAATAGGCAATTCCCTGAAATATGCTCTCAGTCAGATGCAGATTGACGATTACTCCGACGAGATCCTGGAACGTTTTGTAGGTCCGCCGCTTCAGGAAAGTTTTAAAAACTTGTTCGCGTTAAACGACCGAAATACTCAACTGGCGGTGGAGCATTTCAGGAACTATTTTGGCGAAAAAGGTTTGTACGAAAACGAACCTTATCCGGGAATCGGCGAATTGCTTCACAAATTACATCTCTCGGGCAAACGCGTCTATGTGGTAACTTCAAAATTGGAGAAATACTCCCAAATGATCATCCGGCATTTTGAGTTCGACAGGTATATCGATGATTTGATCGGCGCCGAACCCAGCGGAAAACATTCAGGAAAAGGACAATTGATCGCTGAACTAATGGAACGAAACCAAATTCTGCCGTCAAGTTCGGTAGTCATGATCGGCGATACACATTACGACCTGATTGGGGCAAAAGAGAACGGGATTTCGTGCATTGCAGTAACTTATGGCTTCGGAAAACAAGAAACCCTGAAAAGCTGCAATCCCGATTTTCTGGTTGAATCGGTTGATGAACTGGCTGAACTTTTGCTGGGATGAATTCCTGTTCTATTTTGTATTTCCCATTTTCTTTTTCCTGAACACTGAGACTGACAACTGATCACTTTTCACTACTTTTTTCTGAATCCTTTTTTTCCTATCTTGAGCTAGAATTTAAAGGCCATCCAAATGGAAAATCCGCTGCAAAAAGATTGTTGGTTTGTCATTTTAAATCCACATGCTGGTTCGGGACGTGGGAAAAAAGACCAGCCGCAAATAATCAGGAGCCTCACCAAATCAGGATTGCCCTTTGAATTTGGGGTTTCCGACTTTCCAAAACACACCATACAGCTAACGATACAGGCTATTGCCGATGGGTATCGCAAAATAATCGTCGCAGGTGGCGACGGAACCTTGAATGAAGCTGTAAACGGCATCTTTTTGCAAACTGTTTGTCCCATTGAAGAAATCACCATTGGCGTAATTCCGGTTGGAACCGGAAACGACTGGATAAAAACCTTCGGCATTCCCAATGAATACAATGCCGCGGTCGAAACAATCAAAAATGCAAAAACAATGCATCAGGATGTTGGACAAATCACCTTTGCTGAAAACACGGTTCAACGAATCTGGTACTTTGCCAATATGGCCGGTTTTGGATTCGATGCCATGGTTGCCGGCAAAACAAACCTATTTAAAAACCAGGGGAAAAGCGGAATTTCGCTGTATTTGAAAGCGCTTGGCTCAAGTTTTCTGAATTATCAGACAGATAATATCCGCCTAATCCTCGACAACCAGATCCTCGACGAAGCAATTTTCTCAGTCAGCATTGGTATTGGAAAATACAATGGCGGAGGGATGATGCAGGCTCCGGGAGCAATTCCTGATAAAGGACTGTTCCAGGTAACCGTCATCCGGAAGATCGGATTGTTTGGAATACTTCGGAATCTGGTGGGCTTGTATTCCGGAGAATTCATCAAGGACCGCCGCGTTTCCACCCATTTTGCAAGCCATATCTCGATCAGTGCTGCTAAAAACATTGCAGGAGAAGCCGATGGCGAAATTCTCGGTGATAATAAATTTAAGGTAAGTATGTATTCACAAAAATTAAACGTTATTTTTAATCCTGAAAAATATTTGAAATTTTCGTAGTTCATCTTTTGTCAAACTAAAACATTAAAGATTATGAAGTTAGTTGATGAGTTTAAAGCATTTGCCATGCGCGGTAACGTGGTTGACATGGCGGTAGGTATCATTATTGGAGGCGCATTCGGGAAAATCATAAGTTCGGTGGTTGCCGATGTAATTATGCCACCAATCGGTCTCCTGATGGGTGGCGTGAGTTTTACCGATCTGAAAATCATTATGAAAGATCCGGTGATGGATGCAGCCGGAAAAATTACTAAACAGGCCGTTTCGATTAATTATGGAAACTTCATTCAAACGACAGTCGATTTCCTGATTATTGCTTTTGCCATTTTCATGATGATCAAAGCTATGAACAGCCTGAAGAAAAAGGATGAGGCACCGGTTGAAGCACCTGCTCCGCCGCCATCGAATGAAGAAGTTTTGTTGTCCGAAATCAGGGATTTGCTTAAAAATAAATAAGAACCTGATGGTCATTCCTCCTTTCCTCATGACCGGCGACCGCATCCGGATTGTTTCGCCTGCCGGAAAAGTGCAGAAGGACAAAGTGCTTCAGAGTATTGAATTGCTTCAGGATGAAGGCTTTGAAGTGGTGATCGGCAAGCATGTTTTCGACAACCATTTTCAATATTCCGGAAGAGATCAGCAGCGGGCGTCTGATTTGGAGGAAGCGATTCATGATTCGCAAACCAAGGCAATTATTTGTGCCCGCGGAGGATATGGAACTGTTCGAATCATTGAAAAGACTGACTTTTCGCCACTGATAAAAAACCCGAAATGGCTGGTTGGTTTCAGTGATGTGACGGTTATTCATTCTGCCTTGAACAAGCTGGGAATTGCCAGTATTCACGGTGCGATGCCCGGATTTTTCATCGAGGACAAAAAGCCAACACAAAGTTTTTTCAGCCTGATGGAAATCCTCACTTCAGGAAAATCGCAGTTCCAAATTCCAGGTAATCCACTCAACCGTGCCGGAACTTGTTCAGGAGAGCTGGTTGGTGGAAACCTCTCCATGATTTATAGTCTTCAGGGAACGCCCTGGCAACTCGAAACTTCAGGCAAGATTCTAATTCTTGAAGATCTGTCGGAATATCTGTATCACCTCGACCGGATGATGCAAAACCTCCGTTTAGCCGGACAGCTGAAAAACCTGGCCGGACTGGTTGTAGGCGGGTTTACCGACATGAAAGACAATGAAAGTCCGTTTGGAAAGTCGGCGTACGAAATTATTCTGGAAGCGGTTCAGGATGATCACTTTCCAGTCTGTTTCGACTTTCCGGCGGGGCATATTCCAAAAAACCTGGCGTTGATGCTGGGAAGCAACTATCATCTGGAAGTTTCTGAAAACTCACAGTTAACCCGTCAAACGAAATGAGCCTGGCATTCGAATTGGGCCGGAAAGGTGAAGAACTTGCTGTTGAGCATTTAAAATCGATCGGATACCAGATTCTGGACCTGAACTGGTTTTCGAACCACCTCGAGCTTGACATCATAGCCAAAGATGGTGATGAACTCGTCATTGTTGAGGTAAAAGCCCGTGGAAGCGATTCGTATGAACATCCTTCGGAGGCCGTTTCAAACAAGAAGATCCGGTTTTTGGTCAATGCCGCCGAAGCATATATTTTGGAGAAAGACCTGAATTGTGATACCCGTTTTGATGTAATATCAATCATCTTCAAAGGAAAAACCACTGAACTGGAACACTTTATCAATGCCTTTTATCCGCCTGTAAACTGAAAATAGAAAAGAGGAAAAAGTCAAAAGTCATCAGGGAATTATTAAAAAGTCGCAGCGACTATTTCTCAATGAACTGCAACTATCCACTGAGACTGATTACTTTTTCCATTTTCCATTTTCCTTGATTTTAGGCCATCCCGTTCCGTTTCAGCAAAGCCGCTGTCGTTGGCTCCTGTCCGCGAAAAGCTTTGTACAAAATCATCGGATGTTCGCTTCCACCTTTTTCAAGTATGTTTCTTCGAAACGAATCAGCCGTTTCACGGTCAAAAATCCCTTTTTCTTGAAACACCGAAAATGCGTCGGCATCCAGCACCTCGGCCCATTTATAACTGTAATAACCGGCATCGTACCCTCCGGCGAAAATGTGGGAAAATGAGCTGCTTTGCAAACTTCCTTCCACCGGCTCAAACAAATCCGTGGAGGCGACGGCATTCATTTCAAATTCCTTCAAATCGGTATCAACCGGGCTTTCACGATGGTGATAGGCCATATCAAGCATGCCAAAACTCAGCTGGCGTTCCATCATGTAGGCTACCTGAAAATGCTGTGCTTGTTGAATTTTTTTGATTAATTCTTCCGGAAGTTTCTCACCGGTTTGATAATGAACAGCAAACTGGTCGAGCCATTCCTTTTCGTAGGCCCAGTTTTCGTGTATCTGCGACGGAAGTTCAACAAAGTCCCAATACACACTGGTTCCTGAAGTTCCGGGGAACTGGCACTGCGAAAGCATGCCGTGCAATCCATGCCCGAATTCGTGTAGGAAAGTAGTGACCTCGTCGAAAGTTAAAAGTGAAGGAGTATTTTCAGTGGATTTCGAGAAATTAGTGACGAGCGATATGTGCGGCCGGATGGACTTTCCATGTACATTCGATTGCGGGCGAAAATCGGTCATCCAGGCTCCAGATCGTTTGCTCTCGCGTGGAAAAAAGTCGAGGTAAAGTACCGCAATGAATTGGTCCGACTCATCAAAAACCTCATAAGCTGTCACTTCCGGATGGTAAACCTCCATGCTCGAATTTTCCTGAAGCCGAAGTCCGTAAAGCTTCGAGGCCAGAGTGAAAACCCCATCAATTACCTTTTCGAGCTGCAAATAGGGTTTGACTTCCTCTTCCGTGAAATTGTATCTCTCCGATTTCAGTTTTTCGGAATAATACGTCCAATCCCAACGCTGAATAATACCTGAAAAACCAAGGCTTTCAGCATATTGCTGAACTTCATTGAATTCCTTCACTGCAAAAGGCTTCGATTCCAAATGCAACTCATTTAGAAACCCAACGACTTTTTCCGGAGTTTCGGCCATTCGTTCCACCAGTTTATATTCTGCATGAGTTCGGAATCCGAGCAGCCGGGCTTTTTCAAGCCTCAATTCAACAATCCTCCGAATGTTCGCCTGATTGTCATTCTCGTTTCCATGATTCGCCCTCGAACTGGAAGCCCTGAAAATTTGTTCACGCAACTCCCGGTTGTCGGCATATTTCAGGAAAGGACCATAACTCGGATGTTGGAGGTTAAAAAGCCAGCCTTCTTTTTCCTTCGATTGAGCAGTTTGGGCAGCCATTTCGACAATCGAATCCGGAAGTCCGCTCAGGTCTTTCTGATCGGTTATCAGCAATTCATACGCATTGGTTTCGGCCAGAACATTTTGCTGATATTTTAGCCCGAGTTGAGAAAGCTCTTTGGTAATTTCCCGGTATTTCGCCTTATCTGTTTCGTTCAGGTTAGCGCCACTGCGCACAAAACGACGATAGGTCTTTTCGAGCAGTGTGATCTCTTCGGCATTCATGACCAATTTTTTGCGTCGGAGGAAAACGTCCTTTATCCGGGCAAAAAGTTCCGGATTCAGGGAAATGTCGTTCCCGAAATCAGAAAGTTTAGGAGCAATTTCCTGGGCAATTTCCTGCATCTGGTCCGAAGTTTCAGCCGAATTAAGGTTGAAAAATATCGACTTGATCCGACCGAGTTTTTCCCCTGCCAGATCAAGTGCAACAATGGTATTCTCAAAATTCGGAGAAGAAGGATTATCAATGATTTCCTGAATTTCTTTTCTGGCTTCCTCCATCGACACCTCAAATGCAGGAAGGTAATGTTCCGTTTTTATTGAATGGAATGGTCCCGTTTGATGAATTCCCAGAAACGGTTGGAGTAATGGATTAGCCTCCCCCAACCCCCTCCCAGGGAGGGTACTTTGGGAATCTATATGCGGAGTTTCTTTTTTTGACATATTTAGTTTGTTTTAATTATCTTTTAAATTCGGTAGTCTCATCCCATCTTACTTTTTCTTCTTCTCCACCGACCAGCCAAATTTACCGATCGGATCGCCCATTTTGAAATAATGACCATGCGAATAAATCAGTGGATTGGCCTTCTTCAGGCTAAAGGCTCCTGTTATGGGATCAATGTAACTGTCATCGGCAATGACATTGACCACTTCAGAAATGAACATGTGATGAACACCCAGTTCGATGATTTGTTTCACTTTGCATTCGATGCTGATGGGTGCCTCAGCCAAAATGGGCGCTTTGACAATGCTTGCCAGAGCGGGAGTTAATCCCATTTCTTTCCATTTATTGTATTTCGCTCCTGATCGAACTCCGCACCAATCGGTGGCCCGGGCCAGTTCTTCGGTGGTCAGGTTGATCACGTACTCACCGGTCCGTTTGATGATTTCATACGAATGGCGAGATGGCCTGACCGAAATGTAACACATCGGAGGATCGCTGCTGATGGTTCCTGTCCATGCGATGGTGATCAGGTTATATTCTTCGGGAGTTTCGCCACAGGTAACCAATACCGCCGGAAGCGGATAAATCATTGTTCCGGGTTTCCAATTAATTTTTGCCATTTTCTTTTACTTAGAAAGCTAATCCGGTGCCAAAAATAACAAAACTCTGTTTGGTATATGGATTTGTGATGAAGGAAAGGATCAGAGGTATGGAGAACGGCAGTTTCAGCTTAAGTTCTTTGCCAAATGTCACCCCTAAGTTAACCACTGCCGGACCATCGGCGTAGTAGCCCCGAAAAGGAGTCAATCCAATCAATGGAATGGTCTCAATTCCCAAAGCGGTGAAGGGATATCTGATTTCGAGATAGGTAGAAAAATAAGGTTTGTCGGTTTCTTCGTTCTTATCGCCCAACAAAAATGTGCCAACCAGCCATTTCAGTTTCTGTTTTTCATTCGAATAATTATCCATGCACAGTTCGAGCGAGTGACGGCTCTCTCCTTTCTGGAAGTTCAGGTATGAATTATCTTCGCCGGGAACCGGATTATAATAGTCAAACAAGGTAACCGAAAACGGATCGAAATGGTACGACGGCACCAGGTCAAGCTCCGAATAGCTGTTGTTCAGGGTAAATGCTGCCCAGGTATTGAAACTGAACCTACTGGCAGTAAAAGTAAGCGACGGTTCGATCGTCGGAGTAGTTCCCATCTTTTGTCCTCGCCAGACATGCTGGCTTTGAACAAGCACTTCGGCCTCAGAAAACCGAAACTGACTCTGCGCCTGACTGGCAAACAGCAGAAAAGCAATCAAAAACAGCAGTTTATACATCATTCATTCTTTTGAATCAAATCTAATGTTTTGATTAGTTATAACAATGCCAATCAGCTAGATACTTCAAAATTTATTTGACAAAATGAACCGATACACTTTACTTTTGAACCGGAAATCTGAGTTGTTTCAAATCCGAAAAAAAATTCTAACTTTCTGAAAAAAAATAAGCTTATGAAACGATTTGGTTTGGTTATCATGCTGGCCTTGATGATGTCAGCAGCATTCGCCCAGGATGCACAGAAAATTGCAGGCATTTGGTGGAACGAAGAAAAAACCTCGAAAGTTGAGGTCAGAGAAGAAAACGGAAAGTTCTATGGAACCGTAATCTCTATT
>JANXYV010000157.1 GCA_025355875.1 Prolixibacteraceae bacterium
AACAACATCGACCCGCAAAAATGGCTTACCTATGTGATTCAAAACATAAATGATACCAAAACTTCCAAAGTCAAAGATCTGCTGCCGCAATTTATCGATAAAAATTTACTGACCTAGAATGTAAATGCTGGGGTGGATACGATCGAAAAGATCATTGAAGCTGCAGTTACTGCTCCAATGGGACTCCCGCCTTCAGACGTGCAGCTGGTTGTTTTTAAAGGAAAAGAAAAAGTGCGGGAATTCTCGTTTGATGTTCTCGACTATTTTGGAAAAATTAGCTGGCTGTTTTCATTTCCGATGATTGGTTTGTGGAGATTGACTGGTAAGGAGAGTTACGAACTGATCAAGAGTTTTGCTGAACCACTCGTGCGTTTCTTTGCTGAATCAAAGGCAAAGCGAGAAAATTATTTGTTATACGATGCCCCTTTGGTGATGTATTTTGCAGCGTCGCCCTATTCCGATCCGGCTGATCCGTATATTCCGGCAACTTATGCAATGTTGGCCGCCGAAAGTCTGGGTCTAGGAACCTGTCTGATTGGAAGCATTCATCCGATGATTCAATACGGAGCAAAAAAGCTGAAAAAGAAATGGAATTTACCTCCTAAATCTCCTGCTGGTTTGTTTGTGATTTTCGGTTATCCGAAATACAAGTTCAGCTCAGGAATAAAAAGAACTTTTGCTGGGCTTACTTTCTTCAAGAATTAAGGAAAACCATCTTAACAAAGGAATTGGAAAAAGTAGAGTGAATCGACCTGGTTTCCCTTTTTCTCATTCCTTTTTTCTTTTCCTGCTTGACCTGCCAGTTCTGGATAGGCATTGATTTTTTTATATCCTGACTTTTACTACCACTTTCTTCACCTTTTCCGGTCCAGCAACCTGAATACAGGGACGATGAACATCATGAGGGAAAAACACGGCAATCATTCCGGATTGAAGTAAAAACGGATTTCCTTCGCCTTTGTAAAAAACGATATCCTTCTCCGAATTATAAGAACTCAGTTCAGTTTGACCGTTTAAGCTTTCGAAACCAATCCGTTCACTGCCTGAAACAAGATATTGAATATCCGAATACACCTGATGCGCTTCCAGTCGGCAATCTTCCGGTTTTTTTGAGTCGTATTCGCTGACCAAGGCAAAAACATCATTTCCATGAATTTCGTAACGTCCTGGTCTAATAGTCTTTAAGTCAGTATTTCGAAGAAAATTCAAACCTAATTCCAGATTTGAACTGATTTTTGAATAGAGCTCGGAGTTCTCAAGTTTGTCTAAAATCATATTGTTCTTTCAGTTAGGTTAACCAAGTATTTAAACTTTAATTCCGGATAAAGAATGAATGCAAAGATAGAATTTGCATCCGACGGTGAAAAGTAAAATCTGATTCAGTGAGTTGGGATTGGAAAACTTTGAGTTGAATTTCAATATGTTCGATATAAAACAACTTGTCAGTGAGAATCTTTCACAGAAATTGGCCTGGCTAGCCCAAAAAAAAGTTTTATAACATATTCACTGGTGCGGTATTCAGAAGACCGAAAATTTTACTTTTGATTGATAAGTGCAGTAACCTTGCTTTCAAAAAATAGATACAATCATCAACCAATGAATACACTTTGTAAATTACTCGTAACCTGTTGGCTGCTTGTTTCTTTCCTTTTTTCAGGAATGGGAATTGTTTCGGGACAAAATGAAGCCGGCAAAACTTTCGAAATCAAATCAACCACCACGGTGATGAAAATATCGTCCAATGGTGGGCGGATCGTTTCGTTCAGGTGCGGCTCAATCGAGATGTTAACCCAGTCTTCAGAACATGAGAACTTTGGTTCTACTTTCTGGACCGCGCCGCAAAGTGACTGGGGCTGGCCACCTCTAGCGATTCTTGATGAAAAGGAATACAAAGTTGAAAACTTGGGTGATTTGCTGAAAATGACCAGTAAACCCGATCCAAAGAGTGGTTTTCAGATCGAAAAAACCTGGAAGCTAAATGCCAATCAAAGTATTCAAATTGAATATCTTATCCGGAATATATCCGGAAGTCCAAAATCAGTTGGGCCTTGGGAAGTGACGCGGGTTCCCTGTGGCGGGTTTGCTTTTTATCCTTCCGGAGGTGAAGGAAAAGTTCCTGAATCGAGCCTGAAACCTGATCTTCAGACTGAAGAAATTAACTGGGTTTCGATTGATAAAAATCCAATTCACGAAAATCTGAAATTATACTCAACAGCTAAAGAAGGATGGCTTGCTTACGTTTTTAATGGTTTCCTTTTTGTCAAGCAATTCCCGGATACCAAACCTGAAAACTATTCTCCGCATCAGGGAGAAGTCGAAATTTATGCAGATAAAAACAAAGGTTATGTTGAGCTCGAAAATCAGGGTGCCTATCAGTTGTTGCAACCTGGCGAATCACTCCTATATGCCGAGAATTGGTTTCTGATTTCAATTCCCGAGCCGATCAAAGTTAAACCGGGAAATTTGATTCTTTCAGAATTGGTTCGCCATCAGCTTGGAATCAGGAAACAAAGCCAAGACTAATCATGAAATGTAACCCAATCGCACTTTGTTGACAGAAAATGTTTACTTTTCCTGTTTAAAACTACAAACAATATAACCAGCTATGGAAAACCAACCCATTAACCGTCGTATCTTTTTAAAAACCACTGCAATTGCAACAGCTGCGACTGCTTTGGCCGGCAACCTGACTTTGGGATCAACTTTTGCTCCTTCTTTAAAGAATTCAATTCCCCGCTGGCGGGGCTTTAATCTACTCGATTATTTCGGGGCATTTCCGTCTAAAAATGGAAACGACCGTTCGAAAACCAATAAAGATGACCTGAAATGGATGGTTGACTGGGGTTTCGATTTTGTACGCCTGCCGATGGCTTATCCGCGCTATATCAATTTTGATCCAAAAAAGAATGTCACTCCTGCTGACGTGTTGAATATTAACGAAAAGGCTGTTGATCAGATTCAGGAATTAGTTTTAATGGCTCAGGAAGCCGGGTTGCATGTGAGTATCAATTTGCACCGTGCGCCGGGATATTGTGTGAATGCAGGATTTAACGAACCCTACAATTTGTGGAAAGATCAGGAAGCCCTGGATGCCTTCTGTTTTCATTGGGAAATGTGGGGAAAACGGTTTGCCAACGTTTCATCCAAAAAAATCAGTTTTGATTTGGTGAACGAACCCAGCTGGCGCGATGATATGAACGATCAGTTTGGTTCACGGAAAATCGTTCCCGGAGATGCATATCGAAAAGTGGCACTGGCCGCCTCGAAGGCCATTCGGAAATCGAATCCGAACCATCTGGTGATTGCTGATGGAAACGATACAGGCAGTGCGGTCATTCCCGAGATTACCGATTTAAACATTGCCCAGAGTTGTCGCGGATACTTTCCTCACTATATTTCGCATTACCGTGCTCCATGGGTATACAAAAATCCGGATGATGCCCCAAAAGCAGTTTGGCCTGGAGTGATGGACGGGAAATCATTCAGCCGGAAAAATCTGGAAGAATTCTACCAACCCTGGATGGACCTGGTAAAACAAGGCGTTGGAGTTCATTGCGGCGAATGTGGCTGCTGGCGCGAAACTCCGCATGAGGTTTTTCTGGCCTGGTTCGGCGATGTGTTGGATATTCTGACTGAAAATCAAATTGGTTACGCGCTATGGAATTTCAGGGGTGATTTTGGAATTCTGAACTCCGGAAGAAAAGATGTGGAATATGAAGATTGGTATGGGCACAAACTCGACCGGAAAATGCTGGATCTTTTAAAGAAGCACTAATCAAATCCAAAACATTTCTCTCCACAATATCTCATACTGATCAGAGTATTGTTTTACAATTTCGAAATTGGAAGTGATCAGCAGGTTTTCCTGATTGTGACTGGATGCCGTATAAGTCCAGTTGAAGCTTCCTGTGAAAACAATCCGGGAATCGATGATCCCGAATTTATGATGCATGTGGTAGCGTGAATGATCAATCTTAACGGGGATTCCAGCGTCTTTCAGGTCTTTGATCATCGAACCGCGGTCGAACATTTTATCATCGTCGGTAATAATCCTGACTGAAACGCCCCTTTGATGACAATTCCATATTTCTGTTGCCAACCGTTCATCGGTAATCGTAAAAACGCAGATATCAAGGGTTTTCTTTGCCTGTTTTAATAAATCTGAAATAGATTCAAGGATTTCATTTCCCGGGCTGAATATGACCTGATGCAAACGGAACATGTTTTTCTCAATCAGGTCGAAGCAGTTGTGAAGCCAGAAAAGCGCTGAGGAACTGTCTTTTTTGTTTTCGAACCTGCGGGCTTCATTAAAAAGACGCTGCCTCAACTCAATCAGTTCGATGCGGTTTAAGTTGTTGATGAGATCAACAATTTCGTGATTGATTCCGATTTCGAAAGGTTGCCCGTAATTGTCAGCAAAGTATTGTACTATTTTGTCCATGAAATTCGTGTCAATTAAAGGTCATTGATAGGCATTTAGTTGTCATTGATAGTCATTAAAAGCACCTTTTACTATGAATGACGCGAAGCAAATGTCAATTATATGACATGTTTCACGGCCAATTGCGACTGATCACTGTATCTATTTTCAAGGTTTTTCAAACGAAAACACCACCCAGTTGTTCTTCTCCTGAAAGCCAGATTCCTTTAGTCCGAGAGATTCAGCTTTTGCTTTAACATCGGGCATATTCTGAGTGTAAAATCCACTCAGCCAGAGTTTTCCTTCGGAATTTAACACGCTTTCGTAAACAGGAAGATCGTTCAGGATGACATTTTTATGAATGTTGGCGAAAATCACGTCGAAGGTTTCTTTGCCCAGTATTCCTGCATCGCCAAGTCGGGCTTCAAGATTATTGATTTTATTCAGGCTTGCATTTTCGAGCGTGCTTTCAAACGACCAGCGATCGATGTCGATGGCAATGACGGATTTTGCGCCCTTCAGCGATGCCAGCATTCCCAGAATTCCGGTTCCGCAGCCCATGTCCAGGACGGTCTTGCCGGTTAGGTCCATGTCGAGAATTTGTTCGCCAACCAACGTGGTGGTTTCGTGGTTTCCGGTTCCAAATGCCATTTTGGGTTCTATCACGAGTTCAAATTCTGCAGGTTCGTATTCAGTATGAAAAGGCGCGCGAACCAGGCAACGTCCGCCAATTAGCAAGGGTTTGAAATAGTTCTTTTCCCATACTTCATTCCAGTTTTGATCCGGAATGAGTTCGGATGCTATTTGCACCGAAAAGGGCATGGCCGAAACGACTTCAGTTATTTCCGTCAGATTTACTGATTCGCCGGGAAGATATCCGAGGATAGTTTCCGGTGTTTCATCAAAACTTTCGAAAGGCAGTTCAGAAAGTAGTGCAACCAAAATTTCACGGTTTTCCTGGGTGTCAGGAAAGATTTTAAAGCTGATTTGTGTGTAGATCATCTTAGTTCCAAGTTTCAAGTTCCAGTTTTCAGGTTTGCTTTTATAATTGAGCATTCAAACGATCCAAAAGTAGCATAAAAAAGGCCACCCGTTTCAGGATAGCCTTTGTATTTTGTTTTGGATAGTTCACTTCGACTGCTTCCTTCGACACACTTCGCTGCTCAGGAAACATGGAGTTCATGGAGTGGAACTTCGGTCTCCAGACTTCCAACTTCGGTCTTCCGACTTTTAGTATGCCGTAATTATTCCCAGAAAATCTTCCGCTTTCAGGGAAGCACCACCAATTAAACCGCCATCGATATCTGGTTGGGCAAACAATTCTGGTGCATTTTTGGCATTGCAACTTCCGCCGTAAAGAATCGAAGTTTCTTCAGCAACAGCTTTTCCGAATTTTGCAGCAATCAGGCCACGAATGTAAGCCAGCATTTCCTGTGCCTGCGCGGTTGAAGCTGTTACGCCAGTTCCGATTGCCCAGATTGGTTCATAAGCAATAGAAAGTTTCGAAAAGTCTTCGGGACTGAGGTTGAAGATGGTTTCTTCCAACTGAGTTTTAACGTATGCATTTTGTTCGTTTGCTTCGCGGATAGCAAGAGCTTCACCACAGCAATAGATTGGAGTTAAACCGTTGGCCAATGCCAAAGCAACTTTCTTATTCAGGATTTCACTGGTTTCGCCGTAGTATTCACGACGTTCGGAGTGACCTAAAATTACATGAGTAGCGCCGGTTGATTTTACCATGGCAGCCGAAACTTCGCCGGTGAAAGCGCCTTTAGCTTCAGCGGCACAGTTTTGAGCGGCAACATTAATCAGCTTAGGATTCACAACTGAAACAACACTGGAAATATGGGTAAACGGAGTTCCAAGAACGACTACAACTTCTTTTGTTTCCGCTTTAGCAACCAATTCGTTTACAGCTTTCGCCAATTCGATTCCTTCCTGAAGGGTCGTATTGCATTTCCAGTTTCCTGCAACAATCTTTTTTCTCATTATTGATGGGTTTTTAATAGTTTTTGAAAAATTCTTTCAAAAGTAGAAAATCGTCGCCGAACCTCCTAACAAGCAGTAAAGTATGGACGCTTAATTAACTTTAGTTTAATGAGTCTCGGAGGTTTTGTTTTTCTTCTCCGGTTCGAGAACTTCCAGGTTTCGTTGCCAGCCCAGTTGTCTTTCTATGGCCGAAATCATCATCCCGGCAATATCTTTTCCGGTAGCCGTCTCAATCCCTTCCAACCCAGGCGATGAGTTGACTTCCAAAACTAATGGTCCTTTGTTTGACCGGATGATATCTACCCCTGCAATTTGTAATCCGAGCACCCGGGCAGCTTTGATGGCCATCTTCTTTTCTTCACTGGTTATTTTGATGAATGAAGCGGTTCCTCCCTGATGCAAATTTGCCCTGAATTCGCCTTTTGCAGCTTCGCGCTGAATAGAAGCAACGACTTTGCCGTCGATCACAAAGCATCGGATGTCTTTTCCTCCGGCTTCCTTGATAAATTCCTGAACCAAAATGTTGGCCTGAAGACTTTTAAAAGCATTGATAACGCTTTCGGCAGCTTTCGAATTTTCCGCCAGGACTACTCCTTTTCCCTGGGTACCTTCGAGCAGTTTGATGATCAACGGAGCGCCATTCACCATGTTAATCAGATCGTTGGTGTCGAGCGGCGATTTGGCAAAACCGGTAATGGGAATCTGAATACCATTCTGTGAAAAAAGCTGAGATGAATACAGTTTATCACGCGATTTACTGATCGATTCCCATGAATTGGCGCAAAAAATGCCAAGCGATTCAAATTGCCTGATCAAGGCACAACTGTAAAACGTCAGGTTTGGTCTGATTCTCGGAATGACCGCGTCCAGATTGTTCAGGCTACTGCCTCCGCGGTAACGAACCTCGGGATTGGTCGAATCGAGTTTCATATAGCATTGCTGAACGTTCAGGAAAATCATTTCATGGCCGTGTTCTTCCCCGGCTTCCATAATCCGCTGATTGCTGTATAATTGCATGTTGCTTGCCAGTAGTCCAATGCGCAAACCGCTGCGGATGTCCCGGATATGCTGATAAAATTCGTTGATTTTTTCGTCGGTATAATTACCAAGCAAAAACTGGTGGGCCGGATCAACGAGCACCCGATTTTCCATCGCTTCGCGGCCCAGTAACATGCGGAACCCCATTGAATCGCGGTTGGCCAGGGTCAACTCAATGTTCCATTCGTGGTTTCCTATTTTCACCTGGCTTTGGATTACATATCGTTTTTCAGAAATGCCACTTGAATTTTTAACTACGCGCTGGTCAATGATTTTAGCCTCACACCGTATCGTAATCCGTCGGGTATCCTGCAAAGGATGTACCTCAAAACTGACCCATTTTTCGCCTTTTCTGCTGAATTTCTGTATGTTGCCAGCTTGAATGGCAGAAGTCTTTGCTCCTGAATCAACACGGGCTTTGATCGCCGGAATATTCAAACCGCGAAATTCGCACCATTCTTCTCCCCCAATGATAACATGATCACCTATATCCATGGACCTCGTTTTGTATTTGTTTGAATGAATAATTTAAGTGCAGAAATTAAGACAATTATTTACAGCTATTTGTTGCAGATCGATTAATTTCTCCGGAAGAAAGATTTGACAAGGGAATCCAATCATTCGATACTTCGTCGGAGGTTCTGCAGTTAGAATATTTTTACCAGTTCTTCGGTAATTGCATATACCACGGGGCAAATCCGGCAATTCTTGTGTGTCAGGTTCAAGATCTGATACATGCGTTTGCGGTCGGTGTGCGGGTATTCGCGGCAAGCTTTTGGCCGATCTTCATATACCATGCAGTAGTTGTCCGACATCAGGAACGGACAAGGCGTTTGTTTGAAAACGTAATCGTTGTCTTCGTCGATGTAGAGGTATCCGGAAATAAAGTCAACCGGTTTCATTTTCAGCCGTTTGGCCATTCGTTCAGCGTCTTTTTCCGTAACAACCGGACTGATTGTCGAGCAGCAGTTGGCACAACTGAGGCAATCGAATTGATCGAAAGCTTCATCATGCAGCTCATGGATGAAACCATCCAGGTTTTTTGGCTTCTTTGCTTTCAGTTTTTTGAACAAAGCTGTGAATTCCTGACGGCGGTTATTGGTTTGTTCGTTCAGTTTTTCAGGCCTGATATATGGGATTTGATCCATTCTTTTTACGTTTCCAATTGATTTGAGCTAAAAATAATCCGGAGATGACAACGGCAATTCCTATCAACTGATGAAAATTCAGTTGATCGCCCAGGATGAACCAGGCAAGAATTGCAACACACACGGGAATGATATTGATGAAGATATTGGATTTGTTAATCCCCAGATTTCGAACACTGTAAGTAAAGAGAATAAATGAAAATGTTGATGCAAAAATGGCCAGTTTGATGATGGCCAAAAATGCTTCCGGATTAAACTGTACCAGAATGAAATCTTTCATTTCAAACCCCAGCCAGAACGGAAGGAAGAATACTGCGCCGATCAGGTTTTGGTAGGTGATGATAGAAAAGGTATTGTACCGGTGAGAAATTCCTTTCAACAGGCTGGCATAGCCAATGGCACCGCATACCGCCAAAAATTCAAGCGAGATACCCAATGGTGAAGCAGTAAATTGAAAGGAGGAATCAAGAACCACCAGACTGACGCCCAGAAAGGTAATAATCAGGCCAAAAAGGTTTGTCAGGCCAAGTTTTTCCTTGTAAAAATACCAGGCAGCTACAGGCGTGAAAAGTGGAATCGTGGCCACAATTACCGACGCAACTGTCGATGAAACATATTTCAGGCCAAAGCTTTCGCCCATGAAATACAGGAATGGTTCGAAGAAAGCCAGAAGAATAAACAATTTCAGGTCACCGGCTTTTATTCGTTGAAGTTTCTTGCTAAGAATGGTGAAAATGAGCAGTAATCCGGAGGAAATCAGTAATCGGAAAAGAATGGTTGTCAACGGACCATAAGCTTCATACACGATTTTGATCCAGACAAACGAAAAGCTCCAGAAAATCATGGATAAAAGGGCAGCTCCAACCGGAACCCAGGATTTATTCTTCATTGATTCGGTAAAATGAGCCGCAAAAGTAGAGATAAATGGCTAGATAAAAAAGGGAGGATGAACTGATCCGATAAAACCGCATTATCGGATCAGCCGGCAATTAAAACTTGCCAAATTTCATGATCAGCCCGATATTGTATCCTTTCAGAATATCCGTACTGGTATTGGCCATCACAATATCCGAGGTAAAACGGTAACCAAAAGTGGCAGCCATTCGCATGTGTCGGGTCAGGTTGAACTCCAGTTCAGCTGTCGGTTCGATCACCATAAACGAATCGGCCTGCCCATTGGTAATGATCTGATCCCATTGCTGGTCGTAGGCAATCCTTGAAATTCCGCCGAAACCAAAGAGGATAGGGAAGGAGACATGGACAGGATACCTTGGGGCAACAATCGGTTCAAGGTAAAAACCACCGTATCCACCGGCCAGGTTATTGTTGATGGTCATATTGTGTATGTCGTGGTAGTTCATATCATTCATAAATCCACAGCCACCCAAACCTATTGCAAACGAGTGGCCAATTACCCAGGATCCACGTCCTCCCATCAGAAATGCATCCTTCCCGTTGATTTGGGTATAGCTGAATGAAATGGCGCCATAACCGCCGTTCGACCGGTCTCCGGAGAAAAGAGTGGAAATCTGGTCATTATCCTGTTTGTCTTGTGCAAAAGTCAGGAAATATCCCAGTCCCAGAAAAATGATTAATGTTAACTTTTTCATATTAAATTGTTTAAAGGTTGTTTTAAGTCTTTTTTGTGGATTTTTTCTATTTTCTCCTGTTTCAGAAGGTATATTTGATCGTGAAAGCAAAGTCAAATGGCTGAAGTTGGAAGAAATTTTGCCCGAAGAGGTTAAAGTATGGTTTTACTTCAAGGCCTACTACCAAAGGAACAGTAGGAATGGTGTATTCCAGGGCAGCGAGTCCGTCAAGTCCGATAACCGGCCCGGTATGGCGATCAGTGTAAAAAAATTGTTGGTTGTTTTCATAGTAATAATGGTTTACATCCCATGACTCGAAGCCAACGTGGGCACCAAATCCGTAAACGAACGATAATTCTTCACAGAAGTCGAAGGCACTGGGATTATGAAATTCTTTCAGGCCGGTAAGCTGTAACCCATGTTCGCGGAACGAAAACAGGACTTTATACGAGTTTAACTCACCATCGAAAACCCGGTATTCAAAACCGGAAGAAAGCCCGCCACGGATGCCCACCGCCTTTTTCGGCAACTCCGAAAATCCCATGAGACCGGTGAACATGAAGATACTGATAAGGAGAATTTGTTTCATAGTCTGGATATTTTGCTTTTTTTTGTTGAGTTCTGAAGGGTTTTTTAATTCTGATCAACCACCTTACCCGAACCAGAGATTCTGGCCTGAACAATAGGATGTCCGATATAGTAGATCCGGCCACTTCCGGATATGGCTGCAGAAAGGGTTTGGGTCACATTTACATACATATCGCCCGAACCGGAGACAGAAGTCTGGCAAATGGACTGCACCAAATCGTAGGTTTTAATTTTTCCGGATCCGCTGATCCTGAAATCGCTTTGAAAAGCGTCCCCGGTCAAATAAACAGAGCCGGAACCGGATACGTTGGCCTGTATATTTTTTGCGCTGACCTCAGCATCAATATCACCCGACCCTGAAATGGATATCTGAAGATTGTCGCAGGTAAAACTTCCGGTTTTGATCAATCCCGATCCGCTAAGGTTGAGGCCAGTCAGGGTGGGTTGGGTAATAGAGATTTCAATCGGCTCATTGTGCCGAAGCGAATGAATACCGGTGGTTCCGATTTTCAGGGTTTTCCCGCTGACTTGGGTTTCAATGTATGGGAGAAGATTTGATTCGGCTATCACCTGAACCGAAAACTTAGCCCCAGGCAGAATACTGATCTGATAATCACCTCCCGAGGCGATTGCGTCAAACCCGGTTATCGGCCGGTTTTGAGTCTGGACATTCCCGTTACCGGTCAGAAAAATGGTATCGGAACAGGAACCGAGTCCGGTTAGTAGGGCAAAGAGCGCGATCATGGAAGTAATTTGGTTTGTTTTCATGGCTTTGAGACTTCTTCAGTTTTCTAATTGTTTTCTGATTCTATAGACAGAATTTTTTTATTCTGGTTGCAAATCCGCAAAAAAAGTATTCATTTTCTTGCTGAGCGGAGATTTTGAATTTCCTGTATAATTTCTCCTTCGATTAAAAATCGCGAACCTGAGACACCCAATCCTAATACGATAACACATTGGTTTCGCCACCAACAGCATTGATAATGAGCTGGTCTTCCTGCATTTTTTTGCCAAAATATCCGGAGTGCCTGATTTTATTTTCCTTTTGATCCAGAATTTGTTTGTCTTCTTCTTTCAATTCACGGCCCAATTTCAGGTCCGTTTTGGTTTCGGTGATCAGGTAGTTGAATTTGGCCTCCGGATTGAAATACAGGTTTAAATCGGCCGACCTGGCTTCGATATAAATACTGGCAAACGAGTTCAGCACTTTTTCCATGTCGAGGCTTCCATAACTCAGGCGCATATTGGCTTTGCCTTTAAGTTCGGATATGCTGAAATGACTGAAATTGCCCGTTGCATCCACTTTTTCGGCAATTCGAATCCGGAACTTGTCGCGGCGCGAATCAATATTCAGATCCTCCGAATTCTGAACTTCAATGTTCGATGATTTGCTTTCAAATCTAAGCACCACCGAATTTTTGATTTGAATATCGCTGTAATTGCTTGTAATCCTGGCATTCGAAAGGTTATTGATGTTCGCGTCGGCAAAACTCAGGTTCAGGTTGGCAGTTTTCGTAAGGTTTCCGGCTTTTAACTTCCCATTGCTCAGAATAATTTGAGTTTCGCCCGAAAAGTCGCCCATGATGATGTCACCAAATTTGTTTTCGAGCCGAAGTTCGTGGTTGTCGGGCAACCAGACCACCATATCAATGCGGATGCTGCCATTGGTTTGCAGCATGGTTTCCTTGAATTTGACCAGCTCATTTTCTATCGGACTCCGATTCTTGTCGACCTGCGTTTTCACAATCAGGTAATACTGGCTGTTGCTGATATCAAAATCAAGTTTGTCGAGCGTTTTCGAAAGCTTGTCAGGTTTTTTCTCATTCACTTCCATCCTGAACTGAATCACCACCGAATCCTTTTTCCAGGTATTCAGCTCGATTTTTCCATATTTGTTGGTAATGTCGATTCGAGTGTCAGGCTGTATCTGAAACCGTTTCACAAATGCGCGGGTCTCGGTAAACTGTGCATTTGCCGAAAGGCTGATTAAGATAATCCATCCTGTAATCAGGATCAGGTAGCCAGTTTTGATGATTTTTTTCTTCATAACCATTTGCTTAACAGTTTATTTGTTCCAGAACCTCGTCGACCAGTTTTAACCGGTAACGGTTATTTTCAATCATGGCTTCAATCACTTCCTTGTTCGAAATATTTTCTTTCAGGTCTCTTTTGAGCGACCGGTACATCGTTTCCAATTCGCTCAAATCACCTTCAATTTCACCTTTCAGCTCAGGATAAACCTGATAGCATTTTTGAATTTCAGCCATTTTTCCTGAAACTTCCTGGGCATAAAATGCTTCGGCTTCGATCAGTTCCTGAACTTCCGGATCGACCTGAACGGCTTTGGCTGCTTGCCTTTGATCGGCAAAGCGGAGCTGATACACTATGGCCGGTAACAAGGCGATCACTGCAAATGCTGCGGCAATCTTTAGCCAGCCCAGCTTACGGATGCGTTGTTTGGGTTGCTTGTCGAGTTGTTTACTGATCGATTCCCATATTTTATCCGAAGGTTCCATGGGATCGAACTCATGCCGGTTTTCGTTTACAAACGATTCTAATCTGTCTGGTTTCATATCTTGCTTTTTGTTTGTTTCATGATTTCATAAACCTTGCGTTTGGCGCGCATATACTGAGTTTTTGAGGTCGATTCGGCTATGTTCAGGATTTGGGCAATTTCGCCGTGATCGTATCCTTCGAGCAGGTAGAGCGAGAAAACGATTCGTCCACCCTCCGGAAGCTGGTTCATGGCCTGAATTACATTTTCGGTGGTGTACAAGGCATCTTCAGGCTCTTCATCGATGGTTTCGAAACGGTGCATTTCGTCAAAATACTTCAAATCGAGTTTTCGTTTGTTCAGCGCATTGATACAGGTGTGGATGGTAATCGTTTTCAGCCAGGTTCCGAACCCGGATTCGTGCCTGAAGGTTTCCAGTTTTTGAAATGCCTGCACAAATGCTTCCTGAAGCATGTCTTCAGCATCCTCGCGGTTGTTCATCATCCGGAAACACACATTGAACATCGCTTTGGAATACAACTGGTATAGCTGATAGCGGGCTTTGTTGCTGCCCCGGATGCTATCGGCTATCAAATCCTGATGTATGAATGCAGTCTGGTTCAAATGTGTTCAGTTTCGGTATTAATGACAAGGGTTTTTATTCAGGGTTGCAAGCGATCTCAACTATTTTTGATTTCAGGAGTAAAAACCTGTGTTCTCAAATATACACAGAAAAAATGATCCGGTCCAACCTGCAAGGCCAAACCGGATCATCATTGAATCACAAATCGGGTCAAATCTTATTTTTTTACGATTTTACAGCTTCCTGATGCTTTTCCGTCGATCTTGAGCTGAAGCATGTAAATTCCTGACGACAACGAAGAAGATTCTTCAGGACTGAACTGATAGCTGTTGGAAGCCTGATTGAGACTGCTTACAGAGATCGTTTCTATTTTTTGTCCTGAACTGTTGTAAACCTCAAGTGACTTCTCTTTTCCCCGATCAGCATCTGACAGGTAAATGAGCAGCGTTATCTGGTTCATAAACGGATTTGGAAAGGCACTCTCAATTTTTGAAGCACTTGGATTTGGGCTGATCATTTTACTTTCGTAGGTAGCACCAACAGCGCCTCCGAAACTTCCTCCGCCAATGGCATTGTCCGAAACACCCTGTGGCATTGGATTTGGCACAACCACCCGGGTGGGCACGCCGCCTTCATTTCTGATGACCGAATCAATGGCCACAAACGAAGTGTATTCGGTCAACAGGTTGTATTTCAGTCCCAGTTCTACGATTTTGCTTTTAATTCCGGTGGTATCCAGCGAACCATAGTCGCTCAGCAATTGCAGTCGTTGCCTGGCCCATAAATAGCTCAGGGCTTTGTTTTTCTCCGAAGGCGGATAGTCGCTGAAATTCAATGTTTTTGAAAAGGGAACATTACTCCCGGCGGTGCCTTCGAGGGTCATTGATCCTTGCAATGGTTTTTCCCATTTTCCAAAGATTAAAATAGGTCGTTCTGCGAAAACGTCAGGAATGGAAAGGGGTTCAATGTCAGAAACAGTAATGTCGCTAAAACTGGCCTTGATTTTGGTTAAAACCGGGCTGGCTACATAGTTTTTAAACAGATCGGCCTTTGCTTTGGCTTCGGTTTCGTTCAGAACAATGAACGGTTCGCCCATTCCGGCGTGGGCAAGGCCTTCGATGAGGTACCGGTTCACAGCCTTACCTATTCCGAAAGCAAAGAAATTGGCCTTGTTCAGGTTATTCCGGACCAAATCAAATGCTTCTTTTTCGACAGTAACATATCCATCGGTGGCGATCATCATGATTCTGGAAAACTGGTTGTCGGCGGGATAGGAGATGGCTTTCTGAAGCGCCGGAAGCAGCTCTGTTCCGCCTGAACCTTCCAGTTTTGAGATGAAATCCAGTGCTGTTTCCACGTTTTGGGCTGAAGCCACTTTGGATTCATCAAACAGGAAGTTTGAACCTCCGGAAAAGCAAAGAATGTTGAATTTTTCCTGAGGTTTCAGGTTTTGGATGATGGCTGCAGTCAGTTTTTTGGAAGTTTCAACCGGAAATCCGGACATTGAACCCGATACATCCAGGATAAAAATGTATTCGCGAAGATTAATATCTTCCGGAGCTGGCGATTTAGGGGGTTGAATCATCGACAAAAAGAAATTCTCCTCTTTTCCTTCATACAAAAGCATTCCGGTTTTATTCTTTTCGCCGGCCAGAACATAATCGAGCACAAAATCCCGGTTTCCTGAAAGGGAATCATTTTTCGGCAAGGTACATTCGGCCAGATTCTGACTCAGGTACTTGATCTCCAAACTGTCGTGAGAAGGGCAGTTGATGGCCGAAACCGGCATTCCGCCATCAACGGTAACCGCCATATTGAAGGTGCTTTTCGGAGCTTGTCCCTGGTGAGTGTATGGAATTTCAACCCAGGTACTATCCTTCGGGTCGGAGTGCGTTTGACTGAAATACCGTGGCCCAACCACCGTTGGGTAAACAAATTCATAAATCCCATTCACCGGAGTGATCAGTTCGGTGTATTTGAGCACGATGTTGATGGTATCGCCCGGCATAATATTTCCGACTTTCATTTGCAGCACATTCGGACGGTTCTGTTCGAGCAAGGTTGCAGTTTGGCCATTGTTGACGGCATTTTGGTAATCTTGTTGGGCTTTTTCTTTCTCTTCGATTACTGCGGTTAAAATACGGCTGCCGATGATCATTTTCAACTGGTAAACGGCCGCTTTGGTCGATGCCGGAAAAATGTATTTCGATTCAATGGCTGTGGTTCCGGTATTCATGTATTGTTGCCGGATGGTGACATCGGCAATTACGCCAACAATTGAAACATCGACTTTCGTTGATTTAAGCGGAAGTGAATCGACAGTCGAATCTTTGCACTCGACATAAAAGTACGGGGAAATAGTCTTGTCTTCCACGACAGGTTCCTGTGCCCTAATATGTTCGGAGCAAAGCACGACGACTAAAACCAGGATCAGGAATGAAGCAAATAAGTGGGAATTGATCGGTAGAATTTTTTTCATTGGGTGAATTTGAAGGTTTTTATGAAAGGTAGTGATTTTAACTTAAACTGTATCCGTTTTTCCTAATATGATGTGAAATAAGTTCTAAAGGTTGCGTCGGGGAATATTTTGGTATTCAAATTACTGATTGGGAGACTTCGAGCCTCCCCGTCAATAACAGGCTTTTTCAGCTTTCCCTTTTACCGTGAAGTAACATATTTACTGCGTCCTGAAGTGACCCGGCGCGAAGGACTTCGCCGGAGTTGACAAAGAAGATTTCATCGGCATTTTCGATGGTGTTTAGCCGGTGGGCAATGATGACCCGGGTGGTGCTTGCGGGCAATTTCTGAAGGATATTTTCGAGCAATTGTTCAGTAACTGTGTCAATGTTGGCAGTGGCTTCGTCAAGAATGAGCAGTTCGGGTTTGCGCAATACCGAGCGCATAAAGGCAATCAGTTGTTTTTGCCCCAGGCTGATGCTGTCGCCGGTCGTCTGAACCTTAGAATCCAGGCCTTCGTCGAATCGGCTCAGCAAACTTTCAAGCCCTGCTTCCATTATGACTTCTGCCAGTTCATTGTTTGATAAATTCCGGTATTCCTCATTTCCATACAGTATATTATCCCGAACAGTTCCGGTAAAAAGGAAGGGTTCCTGAAGGATAAACCCGATTTTTTGAGTCCGCTCGGCTGGTTCATACGAACGTATATCTTTTCCATCAAGAAAAATAAGTCCTTTGGAGCCATCGTACAATCGGGCAATCAGCGATGCGGTAGTTGTTTTTCCTCCTCCGGTTGGTCCGACAAAGGCATAGGTTTTTCCCCGTTCAAGGTTAAAACTCACATGGTGCAGCACTTCTTTTCCGTTGGGGTAGGTGAACGACACATTCCGGAACGAAAGATAGGCATGCGAATTGTCGCTGCAATGACCCGGTAAAACAGTCAGGTTGGTATCGAGCGAAAGAATCTGAGAAATCCGGTCCCAGCCTGCCATGGCCACCTGAAAACTGGCCCAAAGCGCCGCAAGCTGACGCAAAGGATGATAAAAATTGTTGATGTAGGCCAGAAACCCAATCAGCAATCCGATGGTGAATTGTCCGGAAATAATCAGGTAAATGCCAAATGCCAGCACAATCAGCTGACCAATATTTGCTGAAAGTCCATAAACCGGCGTGAAAATATTGTTCGCCAAACCGGCGCTGACGGCTGTTGAGTAATTTTTTTGATTCGCTTCGTCAAACCGTTTACGAAAGTAATCGCGCCGGTTAAAAGCGACAATCACCTTGAAATTATTCAGGCTTTCCTGAATTTCGGCGCTCAATCCGCCCACACTTTTTAGGTTGGCGGCATTCTTGCTTTTTACCCAGGGTGTGATGGCTTTGGTAAATATCCAGATGATCACCGCCGGTAAAAGTGCGGCGCCACCTAATTCAGGATTAATACTCAACAGAAAAATACCGGCTCCGAGCATGGTGAAAATGCTGCTGATAAACTGCATCAGCGACTGTGAAAAAAACTGGTTCAGCTTGTCGGTGTCGTTGTTGATGCGCGAAATCAAATCTCCGGCTTTGTTCTGGTTGAAAAAATCGACCGGAAGTACCTGCAATTTATTGAAGACCGCATTGCGCAAACTATAGAGCATCCGCTGTCCGACGCCGCCCATCAGGATAATCTGAAGATAATTGGTCACAAAAACGGTGGTATACAATCCAAGTAAAATGCCTGAAAACACGATTACTCCATGATATTGCTTCGATTGAATATAGGTGTCGATGGTATGCCCGATCAGGAAAGGAGCCAGCAAACTCAAGCCTGCATTGATCAGGATGATGATCATGGCCAGGATGATCGTTTTTCGTTCTTCCTGAATCAAATCGAGCAGTTTCCGGAGCGCTGCCAGGGTAGATTTTTTTTGCTCTGTTTTGCTGGCAGCCTCGTTCAGATTATAGTTCATAGTGACTTGTACTTCGTTGTGAATTTTCGATTTGCACATACTCGGTGCAGGTTTCCATTAACTCGCGATGCGTTCCGGTGGCAATCACTTCGCCTTCCATCAACAGAATGATTTGCTCAAAATGCTTGACTGACGCGACCTTTTGAGCAATCGAAATCAAGGTCAGATCGGGATAAT
Source organism: Prolixibacteraceae bacterium (assembly GCA_025355875.1). Lineage (GTDB taxonomy): Bacteria > Bacteroidota > Bacteroidia > Bacteroidales > Prolixibacteraceae > Aquipluma. The sequence continues at coordinate 18,436 of JANXYV010000157.1, forward strand.
TCCTGGCAAGATTGGTAAGGATTTTTTTCTCGGTCTGACGATCGACCCGCGAAGTGAAATCGTCGAGCAAAAGAATTTTTGGATCGATGGCCAGCGCACGGGCTAGCATGATCCGCTGTTTTTGCCCTCCGGAAAGACTGGTTCCACGTTCGGAAACGATGGTGCTGAGCTTTTCGGGAAGTGAATCAATAAAATCTTTCAGTTCGGCAGTGGCAATGGCTTTTTCGAGCGATTCGTCGGTCACCAGATTGCTGAATGCAATATTTTCGCGCAGGCTCATGTTGAAGATCACGCTGTCCTGAAGTACAAATCCAATCTGGCTGCGAAACGATTGTTTGTCATAGCTTTCAATGCTGCGGCCATCAAAAAGCATGGTTCCGCTGTCCTGTTTCACCAAATCGGTCAGTAGATTAATCAACTGGCTTTTTCCAGCCGCCGTTGGACCGATAATAGCCACCTGCGTTTTACCTTTCACTGAAAATGAAATGTTTTTCAGGATGGGCTTTCCGTCATACGAAAGCGAAACATTTTCAAGTTCAATTTTTCCCTGAAGGATTTCCTTAATGGTCCCGGTTTCAGGGATTTCAGGAGCTTCCAGAACCTCATTGATTCTGGCATACGATGCCGATGCCTGGGCAATGATGTTGCTCATAAAACCAATCATCAGGATTGGAAAAATAAGCAGAGCCAGGTAGCTGTTGAAGGCTGCAAAATCGCCCAGCGACATTTCTCCGGAAATGACAAAATGGCCGCCAAGCATCAGGATCACAAGCATTCCGATGTTAGCAGTATAGGTTACAATCGGGATCAATGCTGCGAATAAACGCAGGATGGAAAGTCCAATGTTTCGGGCTTCGGTATTGACTTCCAGAAATTTGTGATATTCGGTTTGCTGTGAATTGAGCACCCTGATGATGGCTGAACCCATGATGCTTTCGTTGATGACCCGGTTGAGCCAGTCGATGATTTCGCGGCTTCGTTTAAACAAGGTGCGCACTTTCCGGAGAACAATATAAAAAGTTCCGCCAATGATAGGAATGATGAGGATGATCGGAACTGCCAGTTTGTAATTGATCATGACCAGCAGCATGCAGGTACCGATAATCATAAACAGAGAAGAAAAGATCGTAACCACGGCCATCGAAACAAACATCTTGATAGAATCGATGTCGGAAGTGAGGTTGGTCAGCAGTTTCGACGGATTTGCCTTGAGCACGTATGAATAGCTTTGCCGGGATATCTTGTCGGCAAGACGGGTTCGCAGATCGCGGGCCACCTTTTCGGAGGCAAAAGTTTGTACAATGCTTTGCAGATAAGTGAAAAAGAAAATCACCAGTGAGGCAATCAAAAACTCGGTCACAATGGTCCGGAACACAAAATTGCCAGCCGTAAACGCATCAATTCCCCTCGAAATAATTTTGGGAAGCAGCAAATTTACCCCATTACTCAGCAGGGCAAACAGTACCAAAAAGGCGACCATGCCCCGGTACGGCTTCAGTAAACTAAACACACTTGGTTTCTTTTCCTTTTTTTCGTTTTTCCTATTTTCTGATTGGCTCATTCTCCGATTTAAACTTTGAAATATTAACTACAAAGAAACTACAAAAGTGTTTAGGGTTTATGAAAATTTGTGAACTTAATTCTTACGTAAAGTTTAATGATAAAAAATGCCACCAAGACACCAGCTTCTCAAGTTTCACGAAGAGTTTCTTCGTGGTCACATTGTGTTTTAGTGCCTTGGTGGCAAAACTCAATTCCTATATGCGGATTAATTCTTCAGGATTCCTTTCCTTTTTCATCCCAATTCCAGCGATTTCCCCAATGTCCATGATAATTTTGAATATTTTCCTTGAACTTTTCACGTTCTTCCGGGGTCATATTTTCCCATTTTTCGAGCATGCGTTGACCAAATTGGTTTCTTTGACCACATCCACCTTTGTGATGCCCGCCAAATCCGCCGAGAATCAACCGGGATAGAATCATCAGGCCAATGGTTTGCCAGAACGAAATTTCTGGTATATGGAACAATAGTGGCATAAGCCAATTCCACAAGTGCATTGTCAGGAAACCAAAAGCTACGAAGGCAACAAACATCAGAGGTATAAATAAATACCATCTTCTTCTAAAAACTGTTCTCATATTTTCTATTCTTTAAAAGTTTATTAATTCGTCATAAATAAGCCTTAACCGTTCCCGAAGTAACAAAACTGCATAACGTTTTCTTGAAATCAGGGTATTCACCGGGACACCGGTCTGCTTCGAAATCTCCTTAAACGAAAGGCCTTTTAAATCAGTCATTTCGAACACAAATCGCTGTTCTTCCGGAAGTTCTTCCATGGCTTTTTCGAGTTCAGACCAGACCAGTGAACGCAGATAATCGGTTTCGGGCGTATTTCCATCGTCGAAAAGCAGATCGCGCAATTCGGTAAAGGAGCTATCATCATCTGTTTCAGAGAAAATCTCCGGAATGGATTCTGTCTTCTTTTTCCTGTATAAATCGGTGATCCTGTTACGGGCCACGGTGAAAAGCCATGCCGCCATTTGGTCGATCGGTTTGAGTAACCAGTCGGCTTCAGCCAGCTGATAATAAACCTCCTGAAGAATATCCTCGGCATCTTCGCTGTTGCTCACACGTTTGCGGATAAAACTCTGCAAACGATGGCCGTAGTTTTTGATGATTTCGGATATGGATTGTTTTTCCTTCAATGTAGTTTTTATCAGATCAAGCGACAACTCGTCGGACGACAGACCTAAAACCTCAATTCCATTCATTTTGTTTCGATTGAACGACAACTGAATTTCCCTGAATCGCCTGACCTGTTAACCGACCTGGTCTTTCATTCAAATCCACTTGTTCAGCTTATATTCCGATAGACGAATGAGCTCAGAAAATATTTTATGGAATTCGGTTATATTTTAAAAATTTTAAGGTTCATATCCAATGCCTGAACGAAATCGGATTTTGTAGCTATATGAAATTATTTCGTCTATATATCTGTTTCATCATAAGTTTCGTGAACTTCAAGAGCAAAAAATCGTATGAGACAATATCAGCAAATAAAACTAAAATTCACCATTTAAAACTTAAACTATGAAAGCAAAGATGATTATCAGCCTGATGATTTTGCTCATCATTGTATGTTGTTCGCCCAATGAAAAACAACATCGCAAAATTGATGGTGCCTGGAGTTTGGTTTCCTACATAACTGTCTCAAAAGATACTGTTGTTGGCAGATATGTTGGAAAAGATGTCGTTGGATCTCAAATTAAAGTTTGGTCACAGAATCACTTTGTTTTTGTTGGACGTTTTATCGTTCAGGATAAAGCAAAAGATAATTATGGTGGGGGCACTTATACTTTGGAAGGATCACAATACATCGAAACCATCCTGTACCACAAAAATCATCAATGGGTCAATTCAAAGCCCCGAATGTTGTTGGAAATTAGAGGAGATACACTTTACCAGACCTGGCCGGTTAATGATAACTGGCAAATCAACAAATACGATTATACAGTAGAAAAATATGTCAAGCTAAAATAATCCGAAAATGAGCAATCCTGCTGCTCAACAGCGGGGCTGTTCATTTTATACAGATTTCAGATAAAGCACATTTAATATCGGGATATTTGAATCTGAACCCTAAATCCAGAAGCCTTCCAGGAAAGACAACCGGTGATTGTAAGAGAAGTGAAGCTGCTTCTCCATAAATGAATCGGAGGACAAAAGCAGGTACGGTAAAAAATGCCGGTCGGTTTAAAGCTTCTGATATGGCCTTGGTGAATTCACTGTTGGTGATGCTTTCAGGAGCTACCAGATTATAAATTCCCTGGACATGCTGATTTTCAATGGCCCACAAAACAGCCTGAGCAACGTCCTGGATATGAACAAACGGGAAAGCCTGTGTGCCTGAGCCAATCCTGCCACCAAGTCCAAGTTTAAAAAGCGGCAGTAACTGCTTTATTATCTGGGCATCCTGACCAATAACCGGGGCAATCCTGAATATTACCTTTCTGACTGAACCAGATAAATTTGCAGAAGCATTTTCCCATTGTCTGACGACATCTGCAGCAAAACCATCAGCAAGACTGGAGCTCTCTTCGGTATGATAACTTCCCGGAGAATAGATACCTATTGCAGAAGCTGAAATGAATTTCTGAGGTCTGAACTCAGGAGGTAATTGATTAATTGCCTGAACTATTTTCCCGGTAGGTCCGATTCGGCTTTTCAGAATTTCATCTTTCTTTGCTTTCGTCCACCGGCAAAGTATCGGAGCCCCGGCCAGATGGATAACCACATTCATTCCGGAAATTATTTCCATTAAACATGAAACATCGGATAGAAGTTCCCGGTTGATGAATAGGATGTCGTGACCTGAATTTTTCAGTTCGTGAATAAGATTTTTCCCAATATAACCGTTTGCTCCTGAAAGGACAATCTTCATTCGTAATTTAGGATTAAGTTTACATGCTTGCTAAAATACAAACAACTTATTAATAAGTTTATCTTTTCAGGATTTTTCAGTTAAGTTTGTTTCAATTCAAAGGTTCATACTCATCCACTTTTTTGAAACATGAAACGAACATACCGCTGGAATGAATTTCATAGGAGGCGGCACAGGATGGAAATTATAATTCGAAATATGGAATTCTTGGCATGATGGTTCTATTCGAACGCTCAATAAATCAATTAATACAGTTATTTTCGAATGAAAAAGAAACCCCCCATATCTTCTGCAAAATCGAAATCAAAAACCACAACAAGCCGAAAAAAGGGTGGATCATCTAAAAGTTTCAAGCGTAGAATATTCTTCTTTTTGCTAAAAGCCGGAGCCGCATTAATCATGCTGGCCTTTTTACTTTTTCTGATTGTATACGTTGGATTTACAGGACCGGTGCCTTCGTCCGAAGAATTGCAAAAAATAAAAAACCCGGTTTCGACCGAAGTTTATGCCAGCGACGGGCGTTTGCTTGGGCGTTATTACATTGAGAACCGAAGCAACGTGAGCTTTGACCAGATTTCGCCCAATGTGATTAATGCGTTGGTAGCTACCGAAGATTCCAGATTTTACAAGCATCGCGGGATAGATGAAATCGCTTTAATCCGGGTGTTTTTCAAGTCGGTTCTGTTGCAGGATCGTAGTGCAGGCGGAGGAAGTACACTCAGTCAGCAGATCGCAAAAAACCTGTACCCACGTAAATCTTTTGGCCCATTGACCATGCCGGTCAACAAACTTAGGGAGTCAATTATTGCCTACCGTCTCGAGAAACTGTATACCAAAGAAGAAATACTTTCACTTTACCTGAACACCGTTCCTTTTGCTGAAAACACGTTTGGAATTGGGGTGGCCTCCGAGCGGTTTTTTAACAAACCGCCCGCAAAACTGAAAGTTCAGGAGGCAGCCACTCTGATCGGAATGCTTAAGGCAAACAACAGCTATAATCCACGGAAAAATCCGGAAAAATCTCTGGAACGCCGCAATGTGGTCATTGATCAGATGTTGAAATACGATTACCTGTCGGTTGCTGAAGCCAAAGTGTATAAAGCTGAACCCCTCGAGCTTACCTATAATTTAATCACATACAATGAAGGGCCAGCGCCTTACCTGATGGAAAAAATCCGGCCAATTCTTCAGACCTGGTGCGACGATCACCTGAAGGAAGACCAAACAACCTTCAATCTTTTTACCGATGGTTTAAAAATCCGGACCACCATTGATTTTGATATGCAATTGGCGGCAGAGAAAGCTGTTTCAGAACAAATGAAAAACCTTCAGGCCTTGTTTCTCGCAAGTTTAGGAAAAAGTAAACCGTGGGGAAATGATCAAACCGTGGTTTACCGCGCAATGAAACGATCCGATCGTTACCGGATGCTGAAAAAAAGTGGTCTTGTAGAGGAACAGATCCGGCAAGTTTTTAACACCCCAACTTTGGTTTCATTATTCGACTGGAATGACGACAAACAGGTTGAAATGACCCCTATGGATTCTGTTCAGTATTATCTGAAAATCCTGAATACCGGATTTATGGCCATGGATCCTGCTTCCGGAGAGTTGAAAGCCTATATTGGAGGAAATGATTTTCGGTATTTTAAATACGATCATACCAAAGCCAAACGACAGGTTGGATCTACATTTAAACCCATTGTCTATCTGGGAGCATTGGAAGCCGGAATTTCACCGGATACTTATTTTGCCAATGAAAAGAAAGTTTACACGGAATACGATAATTGGTCGCCCGAGAACTCCCACGATGATTACACAGGTTTCTATTCGATGGAAGGTGCCCTGGCCAAATCCATCAATACGATTGCGGTGGAAGTGCTGATGCAAGCCGGAATATCGAAGGTCGTTGAGTTGGCCAAACGCATGGGGATCGACTCTGATTTACCTGAATATCCCTCATTGGCACTTGGTACTGCTTCGGTTTCGCTGGAAGAAATGGTGTGTGTGTATTCGGAAATTGTGAACGGTGGACGGAAGGTTTCCCCGTATTATTTAAAGAGAATCGAATCGAATGCCGGCCAGGTGCTGGAAGAATTTCAGAATATTCAGCCGGTTGATCAGGTTGCACAAAGCGAAAACTGCAGGATGATTACTCAAATGCTGAAAGGAGTGGTGAACGATGGAACTGGAAGTGCTATTCGTTCAACCTGGGGGATTGATTCCGAGTTTGCCGGAAAAACCGGTACAACTCAGGATCAGGCCGATGGCTGGTTCATAGGAATGACCCCGAATCTGGTGGCTGGTGCCTGGGTTGGGGGAGAAGATCCCTGCATCCATTTTCGGACTTTGGGTGAGGGAGCCGGCGGACATACTGCTTTGCCAATTGTCGGCAGCTTCTTTAGCCAGATATTACACAACCCCAAATTTCAGAGAATGAAGTCCGGCACCTTCGAAACTCCATCAGAAGAAAACCTTGCATTGATGAACATTCCACCCTATCGCGAAGTTCTTGAAGTTAAAAAAAGAGGTTTTATACATGATTTGTTTGGTAAAAAAGAAACGAAAAAGGAAACAGATTTGAAAGTTAAGGAAAAACCCAATTCTGAACCTGAAAAGAATGAACCCAAGCCTGCTGCTGAGCCTGAGAAAAAACCGTTCTGGCAAAGCATGAAAGAAATCTTTAAGAAGAAAAGCAAATAACGGATGAACCTTCATATGAACAGGAATCTGAAAAAAAGACTTTCGGAAGTATCAGAAAAGAACCTGATCTATATTTTAAGCATGGTGATTGGATTACTGGCTGGTATTGCTGCCTTTACGCTAAAAAGTTTTATCCACTATGTAAGCTATTTTCTAACCCGGCATTTAAAAGCCACTGATGGAAGTATCATTTATCTGGCGTTTCCGATGGTGGGTATCCTGATTTCTGTTCTGATTGTTCGGTACCTGGTTCGCGACGATATCAGTCACGGGATTTCTAAGATTTTATCGGCACTTTCAAAAAAAGGCAGTTATATCAAGGCTCACAACATGTTTTCGTCCATGATTACCAGCGGATTCACCATCGGATTTGGGGGTTCGGTCGGAGCAGAATCGCCCATTGTTTATACAGGATCGGCTATCGGATCGTACGTTTCAAGTGTATTTAACCTGAATCAGAACCAGTTGAGATTGCTGATCGGTTGTGGGGCAACCGGTGCAATTGCAGGAATTTTTAAAGCGCCGATTGCAGGCATCATGTTTACCCTCGAAGTTCTCATGCTCGACCTGACGATGGCTTCATTGATTCCACTTTTGATTTCAGGAATTACCGCGGCCACCTTTGCCTATTTTTTTATGGGTTCTGAAGTCTTATTTCATTTTGATATAACGAACCAGTTCAACTCAAACAATCTACCGTACTATGTTTTGCTTGGAATATTTTGTGGATTTATTTCGCTCTATTTTACCCGCACAGGCATGTTTGTTGAGAGTCGTTTTAAACTAATTAAAAACAACTATAACAAGTTGATAATTGGTGGAATTTCTCTGGGACTGATTGTTTTTTTGTTTCCATCGTTGTGGGGCGAAGGATACGAATCAATTAACAAGATATTTGTGGGCAAAGGTCCGGAATTGTTGAATAATTCGGTGTTTTTTGACTGGAAAACCGAACCGGTGGTACTTTTGCTCATTTTGGTAATGATTCTTTTTCTGAAAGTAATTGCGATGGCTATTACAACCTCAAGCGGAGGAGTTGGCGGTATTTTTGCTCCAACTTTGTTTATGGGAGCTATCGGAGGGTACATTCTTTCACTTTCGCTCAATACTTTTTTCGGTTTGAAATTACCTCAGGCAAATTTTGCATTGGCTGGAATGGGAGCATTGATGGCTGGAGTCATGCATGCCCCGCTCCTCGGTATTTTCCTGATAGCAGAAATAACCGGTGGTTATCAATTGCTTATTCCGTTAATTGTATCGGTTATAGTATCGTATGTAACTATTACCCGTTTTGAGCCACACTCTATTTATACGAAAAGGTTAGCCGAGCTCGGCGACCTGGTTACCCATCATAAGGACAAGGCGGCCATGCATTACATGAATACCAAAGAACTGATTGAAACTGATTTTGAAATTCTTACACCTGATCTGAGCCTGGGACAAATGATCTATTTCATTGCCCGTTCGAAGCGCGATTTATTCCCTGTGGTTGACTCAGACGGTTTCATGAAGGGAATGATTAAAATGAACGATATTCGAAATATCATGTTTGAGCAGGAATTGTATGAAAAAATTACGGTTCAGGATTTGATGTACATGCCCGAATTCTTTATATCTCCGAATGATACCATAGAGGTTATTGTCGAAAAGTTCAAGTCATGTGGAAGGTACAATCTGGCGGTGATTGATGACGGCAAATACATCGGATTTATTTCCCGGGCACGCGTATTTTCGGCTTATCGCGACACCATTGCCGATTTATCGTACGAATAGGCAAAGTCAATCCTTCAGTCTTTCAGTAAATCAACCCTTCAACAATCTGTAATAAGCCAGATAAACTCCGGAAAACAGGATGGTGAAAATAGCGCTGGTTTCCGAGAATGCATTGTTTCCGAGCCAAAACACCGGCAAAAACAGGATGATGGTTTGTGCGGCCAAATAAAACCAAAGTCCCACCCGCTCCATCCGGTACAGTTTGATGGCTCCGGCCAGCGACACGCTGAAAGCAGCCATCAGCATTGCAAAATACATCGGACTCAGGTTTTCGGTGGCGGTCAGATCGGTCACCGACCTGATTTTTTCTGTTACAAAACCGAAAAAGAAGGTCGAAATGAACATGCCCACAAATCCAATGGTGCTCCCGACAATACTGAAAATACAGGCTGATTCGAAAAGTAAGGGTTTTTTTTGCATCATACGGAAAAGTTAATTGTTCAAAAGTATCTCATTATTTGAATAACTTCATTTTTAAGGCTGCCTGAAATTGTGCTACCTTTGACACTTCAATTTTAACCAATATTTTACTGCAATGGAAAGAGATACCAAAGTATTTGAAATCATTGAAAAGGAACGTCAGCGACAGATAACCGGAATCGAATTAATAGCCTCTGAAAATTTTGTCAGCAAGCAGGTTATGGAAGCGATGGGATCGGTTATGACCAATAAATATGCAGAAGGCTATCCTGGAAACCGTTATTACGGAGGTTGCCAATTTGTGGATATGACCGAGCAACTGGCTATCGACCGTATCAAGGAATTGTTTGGAGCGGTTTATGCCAATGTTCAACCACACTCGGGTGCCCAGGCCAATGCAGCAGTTTTGGCTGTGATCCTGAATCCTGGCGATACCTTTTTAGGGTTGGACCTGGCTCACGGAGGTCATCTTTCTCATGGTTCTCCCGTAAACTCTTCCGGAGTATTGTATCACCCAATTGCCTACCATGTAATTGAAGAAACCGGCATGGTCGATTACGACGAAATGGAAGGTTTGGCTCTGGAGCACAAACCGAAACTGATTATTGGTGGCGCTTCGGCTTATTCACGTGAATGGGATTATGCGCGGATGCGCGCCATAGCTGATAAGATTGATGCCATTTTGATGATCGATATGGCTCACCCTGCCGGATTGATTGCCGCTGGGTTATTGGAAAACCCTGTAAAACATGCGCATATTGTCACTTCAACAACACATAAAACACTGCGTGGTCCACGTGGTGGAATAATCCTGATGGGCGAAGATTTTGAAAATCCGTTTGGCTTTAAAACTCCAAAAGGAGTTACTAAGATGATGTCGCAGGTGCTTGATTTTTCTGTTTTCCCAGGACAACAAGGCGGTCCGTTAGAACATGTAATTGCCTCGAAAGCAGTTGCATTTGCTGAAGCACTCGATCCATCCTATAAAGTTTATCAGGCACAGGTGAAAAAGAACGCCTCCGTGATGGCCGATGCATTTATGGCCAAAGGCTATAAAGTGATTTCAGGAGGAACCGACAATCATTCGATGTTGATTGACCTTCGAACCAAATTCCCTGAGGTTACCGGGAAACAGGCTGAAAATGCACTGGTTCGCGCCGATATCACTATCAACAAGAATATGGTTCCTTTCGATAGCCGGTCGCCGTTTACCACTTCCGGATTGCGTGTTGGAACGCCTGCAATTACTACCAGGGGCGTGAAAGAAGATATGATGCCGGTCATTGTCGATCTGATCGACGAAGTGATCAGCAACATTGAAAATGAAGAAGTGATTCTTTCGGTTCGTAAAAGGGTAAATACCATGATGAAAGATCTTCCTTTGTTTGCCTGGTAGATTCATTCTGGAATCAGAAAGGAGGAAAAAGTAAAATCCGGAAGCAAGTCAGTTGATTTTTGCTTTCGGATTTTTCGTCTGTAACCACTTCAATCTATTTCGTTCCTTCAGCTTTTATTTCAGGATGGAGTTGTTTTAATAACACATCAGCAAGATCAAAGGCAGGAAGTTCCCAGGTAGTATTTTGGATGTTGGCAGCAATGGCAATTACCATTTTGTCTTCGGGATAAATCAGAAGAGTTGCACAACCTCCGGTGATTGAACCTCTCAATCCATAAAAAGTCCTTTTTTTTGCATCTTTGGAAACGATCAAGCCAAAACTGTACTTTGAGAATTGATTGCCCGGCAAATGGTAGGGGGTTGTCATTAGATGGATGGTTTCCGGCTTGAGGAATCCCGGGTACAGGATCGTGTTCCCGATTTTAACCAGGTCGAGTACTGAACTCAAATATCCGGCAGAAGCTTCCTTTCCACGCAGGTCAATCTGACTGGCAACCATGGGTTGTGCAAAATTATCATATGCATAATTACTGCTCTTGTTTTTAGTAATTCGGTATGGATGGTCAGCAATTGTTTGGATCAGCTTTAAACTGTCGAGGACCGTTTTCTGGACTGCCTCGTTAAATGGCTTGTTACTGCTTTTTTCGATCAGGTAGGCAATCAGGTCGAAGCCCAATTCTGTATGCATAAAATTAGTTCCCGGTTCATAAATCAGATCATCATCGATGAAGGATGGAATCAGCGTTTCCAGATTGGAGTTGCTTACCGAACCGGCCATCACTTTTTCAGAACTGATGCCGGCTGTATGTGCGCCAAGTTGACGAATAGTAAAATCAACATGCTTGTGGTTCAGCGCAGTCAGATATTCTGAAACAGGTTTGTCGATCTGAAGTATACCTTCTTCTGAAAGTTTGACTGCAGTCAATGCAGCAATTAGTTCGGAAACCTGCCCGATCCGGTATTTGTGCTCTGGCGAGGCCGGCACCTTAAACTCAATATTCGAATACCCAAATCCATCGGCATAAATAATCTGATTGTCGATCGAAACGGCCACAACCATTCCCGGAATAAAGTTCGTGCTGTAAAACATTCCAAGTTCCTGATTGATTTTCTTCAGGCTTTCCAGATATTTCGATGAATTTACCACCAATGATTCGGTTTGCTTCTGATTGCACGAAGCGATTGATCCACTAATCAGAAGGATCAGTAGGGGTTTTATTAGAAATGAGTTTTTCATTTTTGTATAGATTCAAATCAGATTTTAATTTGAGTCGAAAATAGGACATTTATCGTCGATAAACATATCGAAAGATTCAAAAAGACCCTAATAAGGAAGTTGAATTTTGTGAATGGTATCCTTCGGAAATAAAAAAGCCAGCAGAAACTGGCTTTTACTTATCTTTTATGCTGATGTCGCTGGATTTGCTCCCGTGTCCGGCTCTTGAAGTTCTCATTTTCCGAATCCCTGAGCTTCGAAAAAAAGAGGTTTCCAAAATATATGATGGCTATGATTAATAGAACAATTCCAAGATATCGCAAATAACCAGTTATACTTACAAGTAACAGAAATCCTGCAAGGAGCAGGCAAACTCCAAGGATTAATTGTTGGGGTCTGAAATTTTGGTTTTCCATTGTTTCCTCCTTTCGTATTTTGTTCGTCGGTTTCTACGAAGCTTGAAGCCGGATTGTTCTAATCCAAAACAACGAGAAAGAAGTCAGCCTTTTTACAATGACTTCATTCAGTCTAAAGCGGGATATTTCCATGCTTTCTGGGCAAGTTCGATTTTCGTTTGTTATGAGTCATATTCAGAGCCTGGATAATTTTAGCCCGGGTATTTTGCGGCAAAATAATTTCATCAATATATCCGAGTGCTGCAGCACGGTATGGATTGGCAAATTTTTCGCGGTAATCTTCCACAGCTGCTATTTTTTCCTCGTCGCTAAGTTTCCCGCGGTACAAAATATTGATTGCTCCTTCAGGCCCCATAACTGCAATTTCAGCGGTCGGGTATGCGAAATTCACATCAGCACCGATGTGCTTGCTCGACATCACATCGTAGGCGCCACCATATGCTTTCCTGGTGATCAGGGTAATTTTGGGTACGGTGGCTTCGGCAAAAGCATAAAGCAGTTTGGCTCCGTGTTTAATGATCCCACCAAATTCCTGCGCAGTTCCGGGCAAAAAACCGGGAACATCAACCAACGTAATTAAAGGGATATTAAATGCGTCGCAAAAACGGACAAACCGGGCAGCCTTCGATGAGGAATTGATGTCGAGTACTCCGGCCAAGTGATTGGGCTGATTGGCAACAATTCCAATTGGTTTACCTCCCATTCGTGCAAATCCGATGACAATATTGGCTGCATAATGCGGCTGGACTTCCAGGAAATGTTCGTCGTCGATGATTTTGTGAATGATATCTTTGATGTCGTAGGGTTTGTTCGGATCAACCGGAACAACTTGATTTAACGAAATATCGACCCGGTCTTCAGGATCGGTACAAGTTTTCAGTGGTGGTTCTTCCATATTGTTCGATGGGATGAAGCTCATCAGTTCACGCACCATCATGAGAGTTTGCTCTTCATCGCTTCCTGTAAAATGGGCCACTCCGCTTTTCGAAGCATGAGTCACCGCTCCGCCAAGTTCTTCTTTGGTCACATCTTCATGGGTAACCGTTTTAATAACTTCAGGACCGGTCACAAACATATGGCTGGTTTTTTCAACCATAAAAATGAAATCAGTCAGGGCAGGTGAATAAACAGCCCCACCGGCACATGGACCAAGAATGGCGCTGATTTGCGGGATAACTCCGGAACAAATTACATTGTTGTGAAAAATGTCGGCGTATCCAGCCAAACTTTCCACACCTTCCTGAATTCTTGCTCCGCCCGAATCGTTGAGGCCGATCATAGGGGCACCCATTTTAACTGCCAAATCCTGAATTTTTAAGATTTTATTGGCATTGGCGCGACTTAATGTTCCACCAAACACAGTGAAATCCTGTGCAAAAACATAAACCAGCCGTCCGTTGATCTGGCCATATCCTGAAACCAAACCGTCGCCCGGAAATTTTTGATTTTCGATGCCAAAGTCGGTGGTCCGGTGAGTCACCATTTTATCAATTTCATTGAAAGTTCCCGGATCTAAAAGGAGAGCTAATCGTTCACGTGCAGTTTTTTTTCCTGATTCGTGTTGTTTTTCTACCCGTTTAGCTCCTCCGCCGGCTTCTGCCTGATGGTTCAGGTGTTCAAACTGATCAAATTTGGCCTGTAAATCCATATTTTCTGTATTATTCGATTTCTATTAGTTTTTGATTGGCTTCCACTGTACTTCCTTCAATCACAAAAATTTTGATAATTTTTCCGTCGATAGGTGATTTGTATTCGCTTTCCATCTTCATGGCAGAAATGGTAATTACCGTATCGCCCTTTTTAACTTCATCGCCTGGCTTGACCGGAATCCGGATCACCTTGCCTGGCATTGGTGATGAAATCGTATTTTCTGACAGTAGTTGGGTGGCTCCCGAACGGTTGCGAAGATATCTCGATTCTGCATCTATTACTTCAATTTCATAATTGTCGTAGAGTGTATAGGCGGTATACTGTTTAGGCTTGGAATGAGGAACCAGTTCGATGTTGTATGAATGGCCATTTTCAAGGATTGAAAAAATACCTTCGTCGTTGTGCATTAAATCGATCTGATAGATTTTGTCATCCACCTTGATTTCCAACAGGTTTTCGAATTGTTTCAAGATCTCCACGGAGGCTATTCGATGATCCAGTTTGATTTGTACTGACATTTAGCAGGGGATTATAATCGTTCAAAATTCTTTTGATAGGTGTATTTCTTCCATCGGTTCTGGGCAGTGTACATCTGTTTTGAAATTTGCGAGATATTCATCTGGTCCAAATATTCAATATAGGCGGCAATGATGATCATGTCTTCCGTTTCGAGCGAACATTTCTTTTCTTCGAGAAGAACTTCCTTGTTTTTTTCGATGAAGTTGGTGTCATAATTTCCACTCCGGAAGTCTTCGGTGTCCATGATGCGTTCAAGAAACTTGATGGAAGTCTTCACACCCGTAATTTTATATTCGTAGAGCGCACGTTTCATCCGGGCAATAGCTTCTTCCCGGTTTTGAGCCCAAACGATAAGTTTTGAGATCATCGAATCGTAATAGATTGGGATTTCATATCCCTCATAAACGTAACCATCGGTCCGAACCCCTAATCCGAGAGGCTGTGTGATATTGTATATTCTTCCGGGATTTGGCATGAAATTGTTATCCGAATCTTCTGCATAAATCCGGCATTCAATAGCATGTCCGGTTTGCCTCAGTTTCTCCTGACTAATTTGAAGTATTTGTCCTTCGGCAATCAGAATTTGTTGCTTCACAAGATCAATTCCCGTGACCCGCTCGGTTATCGGGTGTTCAACCTGAAGCCGGGTGTTCATTTCCAGGAAATAGAAATTCAGATCATTATCAACCAGAAATTCGATGGTTCCGGCTCCTTCGTAATTCACCGCTTTAGCTGCATTCACTGCACATTCTCCCATTTTCATCCGAAGCTCCGGCGTGACCAGCGGTGAGGGTGTTTCTTCAATCATTTTTTGATGCCGGCGCTGTACCGAACATTCGCGCTCGAACAAATGGATCACATTTCCGTGCTGGTCGCCCAAAATCTGAAATTCGATATGATGGGGTGATAAAATATATTTTTCGATGTAAACCGAGTCATTGCCAAAAGAAGATTTGGCCTCCGATCTGGCCGACCTGACTAGTGAAAGGATATCTTTCTCAGCGGTAATCATCCGCATCCCTTTGCCGCCGCCACCAGCCGCAGCTTTAACCATCACCGGAAGTCCAATTCGCCGAATCGTTTCAATGGCATCCTTTTCCGTTTTTATACTTTCAGTTGTTCCCGGAACAACCGGAACGCCGGCCGCGATCATGGTGAGCCTGGCCTGAATTTTATTTCCCATCTGGTTGATCACTTCAGGCGACGGACCGATAAATTTAATTCCGTTTTCAGCACATTTTTGGGCAAAATCGGCATTCTCCGACAAGAATCCATAACCGGGATGGATGGCATCGGCATTCGACATTTTGGCAACCTCAATTATTTTTGCTGAATTCAGATAGCTTTCAGAGGAAGATGATGGACCGATATGATAGGCTTCGTTTGCATATCGGACATGCATCGAAGTGCGGTCGGCGTCTGAAAAAACTGCAACCGTCGAAATGCCCATTTCACGGCATGTACGCATGATCCGTATGGCTATTTCTCCACGGTTGGCTATCAGAATTTTTTTGATTTTTGGCATAAATACAATTTTAGTTCAAAGTTTGATTTTGTCAGCAAAAGTCAAATTACAAGCATTAACAACCACAAAAAGCGAGAATTGTTTGCATATTTGTTTCCTATCTCGGCAATAAAAATACAGTTAACATAGGAGTGAATTGCGTTTTTATTCTATATTTGCCATGTTAATCTAACCTTATGATTTCTCGCCCTGGCTTATTCATCCTTTTCTGGCTGTCTGGAATTATTTCGGTATATGCTCAAATTTCTGAAAAATATAACCTTTCAAAAGATTCGACGGTAAACCGGCTTGCCGGAACCAGTCGCACTTATTATATAACCAAAACAGACAAACGCCCAAGAATAGATGGAAAACTGAATGATGCCTGCTGGGGAACCGGAGAATGGTCGGCAGGTTTTGTCCAACAAGTACCAAAACAGGGCAAAAATGCCTCACAAGATACTGAAATAAAAATACTCTACGACGATAATAACCTCTATATCGCTTTTAAATGTTACGACAGGGGGCCGGGAGAGATTCGTCCAATCCTTACCCGCAGGGACGAAAGTGTTGGAAATGGAGATGTTGTGGGGATTGCTTTCGATTCGTACAACGACAAGCAAACCGCCTACGAGTTTAATATCGGGGCTTCCGGACAAAAGGTCGACCTGGTCCATTTGGCTTCCGGAGAGACCGATTATAACTGGGATGCAGTCTGGGATGGAAAAACGCAGGTCTATGATTCGATCTGGACCGCCGAAATAGAAATTCCGTTTAGTCAGATCCATTTTGCCCCGGGAAAGGATCGTGTTTGGGGCATGCATGTATGGCGCTGGATAGATCGGCTTCAGGAAGAAAGCCACTGGAAACTGGTTCCAGTTGATGCGCCGTCGGCAGTATATCTTTACGGGCAGCTAAAAGGAATAGAAGGAATAAACCCAAAACCCAACTATGAATTCCTGCCCTATTTGAGCACCCGGTTTAGCCCGAATACTGATCAGAAAAACAAGATGACCTATGGTGCCGGTTTAAACGGCAAGATCGGACTGAATTCGGGATTTTTGATTGACTATGCAGTTAATCCGGATTTTGGACAGGTTGAGGCCGACCCCGCAGTGCTGAATTTAACCACCTACGAGGTTTTTAATGAAGAAAAACGTCCGTTTTTTCTGGAAGGAAATACCATTATGGATTATAGTATCGGTGACGATATGCTTTATTACAGCCGCAGAATTGGCCATGCACCCAGTGATTCGCCGGACCTGCAGGAGAACCAGACGATGTCGATGCCCGACCAAACCTCAATCATCAGTGCAGTCAAACTGACCGGAAAGACCAAGGATGGATTGTCGGTGGGAGTGGTGCAAAGCATGACTGCCAAAGAAAATGCCACCATATATACCGGCGACTCAACCTCAAAACAAGCGGTGGAGCCGTTTTCAAATTTTATGGTGGGCCGTGTCAAACAGGATTTTAATTCAGGAAATACGGTCTTAGGTGGAATGGTAACTTCCACTTTGAGGAGTATTAATGATAAGAATCTTCAGTTTTTATCCAATTCTGCCATGTCAGGAGGGTTGGATTTTCAGCATAACTGGAAAAATCGCAAATACTACATTGATTATAAGGGTTTTTTTAGCGATATCCATGGTGACAAAGAAGCCATTTCGAGGTTGCAACTTTCGCCCGTGCATTACTATCAGCGGGTTGATGCCGATTACCTGAGTTATGATCCGGAAAAAACAAGTCTTTCAGGTTGGGGTGGATTTCTTTCCGGAGGGAAACGTTCCGGAAGGTTCAGGGCCGTAGGTTCTTTAAACTGGCGTTCTCCGGGAATCGATTTGAACGATTTGGGATATTTGCGTCAGGCC
Source organism: Prolixibacteraceae bacterium (assembly GCA_025355875.1). GTDB lineage: Bacteria > Bacteroidota > Bacteroidia > Bacteroidales > Prolixibacteraceae > Aquipluma. Next base: position 36,343 of record JANXYV010000157.1, read on the forward strand.
GATTTTGTGATCGAAACAGCCAAATTAACTTATAAAGTGAGCAAACCGATCGGTATCATGAGAAGTTTTTATACCGAATTTACTCAGGATCACACCTGGAGTTTTGGTGGTGAAAATACGCTCGACCGTTTGAACTTACACGGTTTTATCCAGTTTAATAACCTGTGGCTGATTCATTTAAATCTGAAAAACAGTTTTAATAATTTTGATACCCGCGAACTTAGGGGCGGGCCGAAACTTTACAAGGATTCGTATTCTGAAGTGATTTTTTATGTTCAGTCGAATTCAATCAAGGATTTTTGGGCTGGTGTCCAGGCACGGTATTCCCTCTCAACTGATAAAAACTCGAAAGTATTGACTTTTCCAATCACGTTGAAGTGGCAAGTCAGCAATCAGTTTAGTATTACTTCGGTCACCAGTATCGATCATACGATCGACAACAATAAATATGTGACCACCACCAGGAATAATTCCGGCCAACTTAATTATCTGGTCGGGACGATTGACCGGAATACGATTTCTGAAACCCTTCGTTTTGAGTATTTTATTTCGCCTGAGATTTCCCTTCAATATTACGGTAATCCGTATGCATCGACCGGCTCCTATCAAAATTTCCGGGAAGTAGTCGACGCTTCGAACCGAAATCTGAACGAGCGGTATGGAACGCTGTCCAAAACCATTCTGCCCGATGGCCGATACCTTCTTGAAAATCAAAATGGATCGACCTACACGATCTCAAATCCCGACTTTAACTATCAGGAATTCAGCTCGAACACAGTAGGTCGTTGGGAATTTCGGCCAGGATCAACGTTGTACCTGGTTTGGACAAACACCCGCTCGGCATATTCCGATCAAATCGGCCAAAGTATCTGGAAAAGTTTTGGGAGCATCTGGAATGTGGCGCCGCAAAATGTATTTATGATCAAATTCAGCTACTGGTTCTCCCTGTAATTGTTTTCTTTGTCCTGAATTTGAAAGGTGCTCTTTTTCCTGTTTCCTTTTTTTTCTGAATTATTGTGAGAATAACTGAATATTTACCAGTTTACCGAAAAAACCTGACGCTTGCCGTGCCGGTTATTTTTTCGCAGATCGGACAGGTTACGGTTAACCTTGTTGACAACATCATGGTTGGTCATCTTGGTACCACTGAGCTGGCTGCTTCCTCATTTGCGATCAGTGTTTTTCATGTCGGAATGCTTTTCGGGCTCGGGATAACTCTCGGAATAACTCCATTAGTCGGGCAATCTCTCACCTCCGACAAATCCGGTGAAATAGGTTCCTGGCTTAAAAACGGAATGTTGGTAAACAGCATCGCCGCTGTTCTGCTTTGTGCAGCCATGTCGTCAGTAGCGCTTTTTATGAACCGGATGGGGCAAAGTCAGGAAGTAGTTCAAAAAGCTATCCCGTTTTACCTGATCCACGTGGCATCTCTGTTTCCGCTGATGCTGTTCTTTTCATTCAAACAGTTTTTTGAAGGGATTGGGAATACCAAAATAGCCATGGTGATTACCATCATCATCAATTTGGTAAATATCGTGCTCAATTACCTGTTGATCTATGGAAAATTTGGATTCCCGGCTTTGGGTTTGAATGGCTCCGCACTGGCATCCTTTATTTCAAGATTAATCATGCCCCTGATATTTGTGTGGATTGTTCTTCGGAAACCTGGTTTCAGAAACTACCTGATTCATGCTTTTCATTCCGGAATTGAGCGTTTCAAAATCAAACGAATTGCGTCCATCGGGATTTCAATCGGTTTCCAGATGGTTATCGAAATTCTTGCTTTTACCTTGGGGGCGATCATGATGGGTTGGATTTCAAAGGAATCGCTGGCTGGTCATCAGGTTGCCATCAGCATGGTTTCGATGACGTACATGATTTCGTTTGGTCTGGCTTCCGGAACTACCATCCGCGTGAGCCATGCCTTTGGCGACGGCGATCGTCATGAACTGAAACATGCCATCTTTGCTTCGCTCCATTTGGTGATTGCATTTATGTCGACGATGGGAATTCTTCTGATTCTTCTCCGCAACCAATTGCCTTTACTTTTTACTTCTGATCCGGCTGTGATCCATGTTGCAGCAGGTTTGCTCGTAATTGGGGCGCTTTTTCAGGTATTCGACGGCGTTCAGGTGGTGTTGCTGGGTTCTTTGCGCGGAATGGCCGACGTCCGGATTCCGATGTTCATCGCCTTTTTCTCCTATATCATAGTTAGCCTGCCGGTAAGTTATCTTCTTGCCTTTGTGTTCAATTTCGGAAATTCAGGAATCTGGATTGGTTTTGTGTTTGGACTGTCGACAGCTGCGATTTTGTTTGCCTTCCGGCTAAAACATCAGGTAAAGAAATTTGGACATTAAAAAACCGGAACTCTTTTTCAGGATTCCGGCTTCATGAAAGTTGGCGGATACTATTTTTTTACTGCATTGATTGCTTTCGGACCTTCCGGACTTTCGACCGTACCGGTGAGTTTGTCTTTTTTACGGATCATTTCTACTTTAATTGAATTCCCGTCAACCATAGTTGCGAAAGACACTTTGTCTTTTTCGATTTTCAGATCGCTGACGGTCAATTCACCGGCTTCAAGTTTGACCACACAAACCGTTTTTCCTTCCTTTTCCGAAAAAACCAAAGTTCCTTTTTGGTACCCGTAAGGTGCATCACTTACTTCATAAGCCCATTCACCTGTCATTGGTTTGTTTTTAACTTCTGCCTGAAGTTGAATGCCTGAAAAAAACATCATGACAAATAATAGAACGATTTTACTGATCTGGATTTTCATAGCTAGTGAGTTTTAGTTTCAATTCGAAAAGTACAAAAGATTTTAACTTCTACAAAAACATTACCTTCGGGTCTCAATTTTACCGGATTAAAATGGAATCAAAAATTATACAGATCATTGCTCAACAGGTTGGAATTCAATGCTCAAAAGTGACGAGTGTTATTCAATTGCTCGACGAAGGAGCCACTATCCCGTTCATTTCACGTTACCGGAAAGAACGTACAGGCAGTCTCGACGAGGTTCAGATTGAACGAATCAAAGAGGAGAAAGAGAAAATGGAAGAACTGCTGAAACGCAGGGAAACTGTTTTAAAAACCATTGAAGAACAGGGTTTGCTTGTGCCTGAATTGAAAAAACGGATTGAAGATTGTTTCGATCCCACTGAATTGGAAGACATTTACCTTCCGTATAAACCCAAACGCCGCACCAGGGCTTCGATTGCGCGCGAAAAGGGGTTGGAACCACTGGCAAATCTGATCATGAAACAAAATGAACGCGATCTGACGCATCGTGCTCAATCATTTGTGGGCGAATTGGTTGAATCGGCTGAGGATGCCCTTGCCGGTGCCCGCGATATTATTGCCGAATGGATCAACGAAAACGAACGGGCCAGAGGAATTGTGAGACGTGCGTTCGATTCCGGAGCATTTATAAGTTCCAAAGTTATAAAGGGCAAAGAGGAAGAAGCTTCCAAATATCACGACTATTTCGATTGGAACGAGCCGTTAAAAAAGTGCCCTTCGCATCGGCTTATGGCCATGCGCCGGGGAGAAAAAGAAGGATTTCTGCGTGTTTCAATCAGTCCCGAAAGTCAGGAACCGATCCAAAGGCTGATGCGGTTTTTCATTCACAGCAACAATGACTGTGCAGACCAGATGGAGTTTGCCATCATTGATTCATATAAACGCCTGCTCGAACCATCCATTGAAACCGAATTTGCCGGTTTATCGAAAGAAAAGGCTGACGAAGAAGCCATCCGGGTTTTTGCCGATAATTTGCGGCAACTCCTGCTGGCGGCACCTCTGGGGCAATATCGGGTACTGGCGCTCGATCCGGGCTATAGAACCGGCTGCAAATTGGTTTGTCTCGATGCTCAAGGAAATTTACTGCATAACGAAACTATATATCCACACAAACCTCAGGAGGAAGTTAAACAGGCTGCCCGGAAGATTTCTTCGCTGGTGAGTTCGTATCAAATTGAAGCCATTGCCATTGGAAACGGAACAGCCAGCCGCGAAACCGAAGCTTTTATCAAAAAACTGCATTTCGACCGGGAACTGCGCGTATACGTGGTTTCGGAAGATGGCGCCTCGATTTATTCGGCCTCCAAAATTGCCCGCGACGAATTTCCGCAATACGATGTCACGGTGCGTGGAGCGATATCAATCGGTCGCCGCCTGATGGATCCATTGGCAGAATTGGTAAAAATTGATCCGAAATCGATCGGGGTGGGGCAGTATCAGCACGATGTGGATCAGAAAAAACTGAAAAACAGCCTGGATAAAGTGGTGGAATCGAGTGTGAATATGGTTGGCGTGAATGTGAATACGGCTTCACAGCACCTGCTGACCTATATTTCAGGACTTGGACCGCTGCTTGCTCAGAATATGGTGGATTACCGAAAAGAAAACGGAGCTTTTCATTCGCGTTTCGATATCCAGAAAGTACCACGGATGGGTGCCAAATCGTTTGAACAATCAGCCGGATTTTTGCGGATTCCCGATGCTGAAAACCCGCTGGATAATTCAGCCGTTCATCCTGAATCGTATTTTGTGGTCGAAAAAATGGCCAACGATTTGAAATGCAGCATTCAGGAGCTGATTTCGAAGGAAGAACTTCAGAAACAAATTGTATGGGAAAAGTATGTGAGCGAAAAAGTCGGACTTCCAACGCTCGAAGACATTAAAAAAGAGTTAGCCAAACCGGGACGCGATCCGCGGAAAGCCATCAAAGTATTTGAGTTTGCCCCCAATATTTTCAAGGTTGAAGACCTGGAAGTGGGAATGGTTTTACCGGGCATTGTGACCAACATCACCAAGTTCGGGGCTTTTGTCGATGTAGGCGTAAAGCAGGACGGCCTGGTTCATGTTTCACAACTGGCCGATCGTTTTGTGAGCGATGCTTCAGAAATTGTGAAATTGCACCAGCATGTACATGTCAAAGTAATTGAACTCGATTTACAGCGAAAACGAATTCAGTTGAGTTTAAAGCAGGTACCTCAGCAATAGAAATGTGATAGTAGAAGTGTTCCCCCGGGTTAAAATGTACCTTCTTCCGGAACAACGATCCACATAATGAGGTAAACAAGAATTGCCGCACCGCCTGCAAAAGCAATGATAATAAACAAAATCCGAATGATGGTCGGATCCATATCGAGGTAATTGGCAATTCCGGCGGCCACACCGGCAATCTTTTTTTCTTTAGATCTGGTCAGTCTTTTCGGTGGTGTCATGATTAGTCGTCCTCCCCGTCTTCAAAATAAGTATCCTGATTTTCTAATTCAGCTTCAAGAAACGCTTCGGCTTCTTCAAGCAGCTGGGCAACAAGGTCTTTGTCTGTGCATTCTTCGTCGATCCAGTAAATCGTCTGATTCACCGAAAAATCTTCAATGTCACTTCCGACAATAAAGCGGGGAGTTTCATTGTGTACAACGTAAAGCATGTCAGGCATTTCCTGAGAATTGTCGGCAAGCAAAAATTTTGGCAGCATAGTTTTCTGTTTTTGATTGAATAAACAAATCTAATTAAAAATGGGAACTTTAACCACGAAGGTTCATCAATTTTTTATCAATAAAAGATCAATATGTTTGAAATACGGGAACTTCGACATTTGAACTTGAAATATGGAATTCCTTCTTACTTTTGCAGGCACAACAAAATGGTATGACACTGGTATATCCTGAAAATTTTGAATCGAAAATTGGATTTGACAAGGTCCGCGAATTGCTGAAAGGCCGCTGCCTGAGTAACCTCGGACAAGAATTGGTGGATGGGATCAGGTTTTCGGGTGAATTCGAGCAATTGACCGAAGATCTTTCCCAGGTCAGCGAATTCGTAACCATCCTTCAGGAAATGGAAAATTTCCCAACCAGCTTTTATTTCGACCTTCGCGAAGCGCTGGACAAAATCAGGATTGAAGGCCGCTTTCTGGAAGTGGACGAAATTTTTGACCTGAAACGCTCTCTCGAAACGATTTCAGGAATTGTGCGTTTCCTGAAACAGACCAAAGAAAATCAGTTTCCCTGTTTGAAACGCCTGCTCAACGCAGTCCAGTTCTATCCATACGTCATTACCCGAATTGATTCCATTCTGAATAAATACGGAAAAGTCAAGGACAATGCTTCCGCCGATTTGGCAAAAATCAGGAAGGATCTGCAGAATAAACAAGCCGGTGTTTCAAGGCGTTTGCAATCGATTCTGAAAAAAGCACAAGACGATGGTCTGGTAGAAAGTGACGCTTCGGTCGCCATGCGCGACGGTCGTGCCGTGATTCCGGTTGCTTCGGCCCTGAAGCGTCGGCTGAATGGAATTGTGCACGATGAGTCAGCCACCGGAAAAACTTCGTATATCGAACCGGCTGAAGTGGTTGAACTGAATAATGAAATCCGTGAGTTGGAATATGCTGAAATGCGCGAGATTGTTAAAATCCTGACCGTTTTTGCCAATGATATCCGGCCCTATCTACCCGATTTGTTGCAGTCGTACGGATTTCTCGGCAAGATCGATTTCATTCGTGCCAAAGCGATCTATTCGATTGATATCAATGGGATCCAACCTTTTCTTGAAAATACCTGCCAACTCGATTGGGAAGGAGCTGTGCACCCCTTGTTGATGCTGGCTTTGCGCCGCGAAAACCGGAAAGTGGTTCCGCTCAATATTCGTCTGACACAAAAAAAACATATTTTGCTCATTTCAGGCCCGAATGCCGGCGGAAAGTCAGTCTGCCTGAAAACAGTAGGTTTGCTTCAATATATGCTCCAATGCGGACTATTAATTCCAGTAAAAGAGAATAGCGTAACCGGGATTTTCGATAAACTGTTCATCGATATTGGGGATGAACAATCGATTGAAAATGACCTGAGTACATACAGTTCGCATCTGATGAACATGAAGTTTTTCCTGAAGAACTCGAACGAACGGACACTGGTATTGATTGATGAATTTGGAACCGGAACCGAGCCGATGCTGGGTGGTGCCATTGCCGAAGCCATACTTTCGCAGTTGAATGAAATGAAAACTTTTGGGGTGATTACTACCCACTATACGAATCTGAAACATTTTGCATCTTCGTCGGAAGGCATTGAGAATGCGGCCATGATGTACGATTCATCCAGAATGGAACCGTTGTTTCAGCTCGACATTGGCAAGCCGGGCAGTTCGTTTGCCTTCGAAATAGCCCGAAAAATAGGACTTCCGGAGAATATTCTTCAGGATGCAACGGAGAAAATCGGGAAGGACCATATCAATTTCGACAAACACCTGCGAGATATTGTTCGCGATAAGCGATACTGGGAAACCAAACGGGAGAAGATCAGGAAAGTCGAGAAATCGCTCGACGAACTGGCTGAGAAATATGAAGGCGATTTATCGCAGCTCGAAAAACAGCGCAAGGAGATCTTGTTGAAAGCACGTCAGGAAGCCGAACAAGTTCTCTCTGAAGCTAATAAACGAATTGAGAATACGATTCGGGAAATTCGTGAGAGCCAGGCCGATAAGGAAAAGACAAAACAAATACGCGCTAAATTGGTTGATTTTAAGCAGGAAGTGGAAGAATCTGGTTCCAGTCAGGATGATCAGATCAATCAAAAAATCCGGAAACTGAAAGAAAAGGAAACCCAGCGAAACCTGAAACGGCCGGTAAAAAGTCAGGAAGTTACAAAAGAGAAAGTAGCGATTCCTAATGAATGGAAACCGGGAGACCGTGTTTTAATGACTGGAAACCAAAATATTGGCGAAATCCTGGAACTAAACGAAAAAAATGCAGTGGTTGCTTTCGGACATATCCGAACTTCGGTGAGCAGGGATAAATTGCAGAAAATCACCAATAATGAGGCAAAGAAAATACAGCGAACCTACAACCAGACCATGCCGAATATCAATAAAGGTTTGAATGAGAAACGTTTGAATTTCAAAACGGAAGTTGATGTTCGCGGCCAGCGCACTGAAGAAGCGATCCAAATCATCCAGGCGTTTATTGACGATGCCATTATGCTTGATTTCAGTGAATTAAGAATACTTCATGGAAAAGGAAACGGTATTTTAAAAGAAATGATCCGGAATTACCTGAAATCGGAACCAGCCGTCAAATCGTGCCGCGACGAACATGTACAGTTTGGCGGTGCCGGAATTACTGTGGTGGAGATAGGGTAGAAGTTAGTGCTCAGTCTCAGTCTCAGTCTCAGTCTCAGTAAACAGAAGGAGTCATTTATGGTCATTCGTGGTCATTCGCTTTGCGTCATTAGTTGTAAAAAAAGAAAGAGTTACTACCATTGACAATTTAATGACAATAAATGACTGCTATAAATAAAGACTTTAAATATTTTAATTAAGTTCATACAAATAACACCATATCAATGATTAACGAAAAATTGGATGCTCAATTAATTGAAGTCCTGAAGGAAAACGGATTTACCGAATCCACCGGATTGCAGCAGATTTGCATCCCAAAAATAAAGAGCGGCCGCGATCTCTTGTGCATCGCTCCGAATGGAAGCGGGAAAACCACTACCATTGTGGTGAGTGTTCTTCAGCAGCTCAAAGCTTCGCTGAACGATGTTCCCCGGGCGGTAATTGTGGTGACGGATAAGGATCGTGCTATCAAAATGCAGGAGGAATTTGAACGTTTGGGCGAATACACTGATTTACGGATCAATCTGGCTTGCGATGACGGAAAAATTGATGTCCAGAAGGACCAGATATACATGGGTTCGGATGTGGTTATCGGCACAGCCAAGCGCCTGAATAAGATATATTCGCTGTATGCGCTAAACCTGAGTGGGGTCCGGATTTTTGCGATTGATGAAGCCGATAGTGTTGTTCGAATAATGAATTACCAGCAAATCGACCGTCTTTCGGAAAGCATGCCCAAAGCTCAACGGGTAATCTTTGCATCACAAATGACCGAATGGCTGGAACGTTATTCTACAGAATTTATGAATGTTCAGGAAATGGTTGAATTTGATGAAGCAGAAGATCAAGCCACGACTGATTAACTATTTTTCATTTTTCTTTTCCTTGAGTTATGCGTTACACATTTTTCTTCTTTTTCAGTGTTGTTATCCTGATTTATCTTTCTTCAAATTTTTACCTTTTTGAACGAGGTCTTCAGATATTTTCGCTGAACCAGAATCTTCGCAGGTCGTTTATCCTGATTTTCTGGTGCCTGGTGCCCATGTTCCTTATTGGCTCTGTGCTTGAGCGAACGTATTCATCGGCTTTAAGCGAGTGGATTTACCGGATAGGCGCCTTCTGGCTGGCTTTTATGCTGTATTTCACCCTTGCAGCCGTCCTTATTGATCTGATCCGGATTATCGATTATTTCTTTCACTTTTTACCGGTGTTTTTGCCGGTCATGAAATTCAGGCTCGGTCTGACTGTCATTTCACTGGTATCACTCCTTGTCATTGCAGGTCATATCAATGCCTTGTGGATCAATGTAAAAGAAATTCCTCTCACGATCCATAAAAAGGTTTCAGGTTCTCCTGAAGTGAAAATATTAATGGCATCCGACATACATTTGGGCGCCTTGATTGGCGAGCGACGCGAAAAACGATTGCTTGAAATTATTCAGGAGCAGAAACCTGATCTGGTATTGCTTTGCGGCGATTTGATCGACGGTGAAATTGCGCCGGTTCTTCGAAAAAACCTTGGACGGCATATTCAGGAAATCAGGACTCCTTTAGGCGTTTTTGCCATTACAGGAAATCACGAGTATATTGGCGGAATCGGCAAAACCTTGCCATACCTGCAAAGCATCCATATCCGAATGTTGATTGACGAGGTGGTTACTTTGCCCAATGGTATTCAGTTGGTGGGTCGCAACGATCATTCGGCAGCGAGAGGTTCCAATCCTCCCAAACCATTATCTGATCTATGCGCCGGATTAGACCCGGCGAAACCGTTGATTGTGATGAACCATCAGCCATACAATCTTCAGGAGGCGGTCGATGCAAAGGTTGACTTACATCTTTCAGGTCATACTCATAACGGGCAGCTTTGGCCGTTCAATTATCTGATTAAAGGAATTTTTGAACTGAGTTGGGGATATCTGAAAAAAGGAGATACCAATTTCTATGTTTCCTCTGGTTTTGGCACCTGGGGTCCCACAGTCAGAATTGGGAACCGACCGGAAGTGGTGGTTTTTAAGCTGAAATTTGATGAAAAAATTGACTCAATTAAGAACTGAAATCTTGCCTTTTACATTCCGGGTTCGCAATTGAACTAGCTAATAGGTCCGGACAAAATTTTGTTCCGAGTTTATTCAATCGGTGTTACCGTTTTTATCCTGAAATAATCCAAAATTGGCACAGGCTTTGTTTTATGTGAATCATCTTACCGGTAAAGTTCAAACAAATATTGATTCACCTTAAAACAAAAAGCCATGAAAACATTTGATTATTTAAGGCAGTACGTTCCGGTGTTGACTATTTCTTTGGTTCTGATCGCTTCAGTAATTAGCGTAAATGCCCAAAACGATCAGAATGGCGATCATCGTAAGAAAGAGCGCGATCACGGACGAAATGAATATCGGAATGACAATAGATTAGCTGACAACGAACAGATTGGGAAAAAGGGCTGGGATCACCACAACGGAAATGCTGAAAGTCGCGAAGGCCGTAACGATTACCGTCCCCATTACTACCAAAAGCACTATCATGCACAACCGAATTATTACGATCATCCGAGATATGGAAGGGTTTACCACAGGTTTGAGCATAACCCGATCGTTTTTGAGAATCGGTTTGGCGATTACTATTATTACGGAAATAGCTTTTACCAATACCGCGAAGGCCTTGGCTATTGCATAGTTGAACCACCGCGACATGTCTTTTTCAGACATCTTCCGCTTGATTGTGAGAGGGTGTATATCAACGGAAAAGTATTATTCAGGAATGGCGATTTGTTCTTCGAATTCTCTCCCAGGGGATATGTTTTGATGCCGTCGCCGATCGAAATCAGGTTTTCTGCCAGGTTTTAGAATGAACCGGAAAATAATTCCTGAAAATGAAAAAAAAGGCTGCCTCAGTTTTGATGGGCAACCTTCTTTTTTAGATGCTTTTCAGAAAGTTTTGAATGTTTTTTTCAATTCGTCCCTGGATATCGGTTAAATCGGATTTGACAAACTGATCACCGGTAATGTTTTCGTAGAGTTCGATGTACCGTTCCGAAACCGAAAGTACGAAAGCTTCATCCATTTCCGGAACAACCTGTCCTTCATGACCCTGAAAACCATTTGCAATCAGCCACTGGCGAACAAACTCTTTGGAGAGTTGTTTCTGGTCCTCGCCTTTGGCCAATCGTTCTGCATATCCTTCTGAATAAAAATAGCGCGAAGAGTCTGGAGTGTGGATTTCGTCGATCAGATAAATTTTTCCATCTTTTTTGCCAAATTCATACTTGGTGTCTACCAGAATCAGTCCCATTTCAGCAGCGATTACAGTGCCCCGCCGGAATACTTCGCGGGTATAGTTTTCGAGCATTTCATAATCATGCTGATGTACAAGTCCCTGGGCAATAATTTCTTCCCTGGAAATATCTTCATCGTGTCCTTCGGAAGCTTTGGTGGTAGGAGTGATGATGGGTTCGGGGAATTTCTGGTTTTCAACCATTCCGTCGGGCAGAGGAATCCCACAAAGCGTCCGCTTTCCACTGCGGTATTCGCGCCAGGCATGGCCGGTCAGGTAACCTCGGATCACCATTTCGACCTTGAATGGGTCACAATGAATTCCAACAGTCACGTTTGGATCGGGAGTGGCTACTTTCCAGTTGGGAACAATATCGCTGGTTGCATCCAGAAACTTGGCTGCAATCTGGTTCAAAACCTGCCCTTTGTAAGGAATTCCTTTCGGCAAAACCACATCGAAAGCTGAAATACGGTCGCTGACCACCATTACGAGATACTCATTATCAATATTATAAACATCTCTTACTTTTCCATGATAGACACTTTTCTGTCCGGGGAAATTAAAATCGGTACGGGTTAATGCTTTGCTCATTTTTCTTCGGTTTTATTTGTTGTGTTTTTTTCTTTTTCCTTTTCTTTCCTCGTTAGCTCATGTGCGTGGTGTTTTTCATAGGCCATTACAATGTCGCGCACCAAACGATGCCTGACAATGTCTTTTACATCGAACTGAACAAAGGAAATATCCTTAATGTTCTTCAGGATTTTTTTTGCGAGGATTAGTCCCGATGGACTCTGGAAAGGCAAATCAATCTGGGTTTCGTCTCCGGTAACCACAAACTTGGTATTCAGTCCCATGCGGGTCAGGAACATTTTCATTTGATTGATCGTTGTATTCTGTGCTTCATCAAGGATCACAAAGGCATTGCTAAGGGTTCGTCCCCGCATAAAAGCCAGCGGGGCAATCTGAATAGTGCCGTCTTTCATGAATTCGTCGAGCTTTTTTGCAGGAATCATGTCCAAAAGCGCATCGTACAAAGGTTGGAGGTATGGATCAATCTTCTCTTTTAAATCGCCCGGAAGAAAACCCAGACGTTCACCTGCTTCAACCGCAGGCCGACTTAAAATAATCCGCTTGATTTCCCTGTTTTTCAAAGCTCTGACGGCCAAAGCAATGGCGGTGTAAGTTTTGCCAGTTCCGGCGGGCCCAATGGCAAAAATGAGGTCTGAAGTTTTGCAGACTTCTACCAAAAGCCTTTGATTGGGTGTCCTTGCCCGGATTGCCTTGCCATTGATTCCGAAAACCAAAACATCTTTTTCTTCGTCGAGGGATTCCGGAACACCATCCGACTCGTTCAGAAATACCTGATTGATTACATCATCGGGCAAAACATTAAACTGGTTGTAGTGATCGGTAATCAGGTGAAATTTCGACTCAAACCGCAGAATTTCTTCATCATCGCCTTTGATGATCATATCATTGCCCCGGTATACAATAATCAGTTTTGGAAAAAAGGATTTGATCAGGTTCATTTTGGCATTGTTCACTCCGAAAAATTCGAGTGGATCGATGCCTTCGAGATGAATGAGCTTTTCGAACATAGAGTTTTACTGCGTTTATGTACTGCAAAAATAAGGACTTTTTCGATCTTTTATATACCTTTGCCGCCGATAAGGTTCCTAATTTTGGGATTAAAAGGGAAACAGGTTATCCGGAGAATCCGGCAATTCCTGTACAGTTCCCGCTGCTGTGATTCCTGTACAACTCTTTCACGAAGAACCACTGTTGGCCATCCGGCTGACGGGAAGGCGTCAAAGAGGGGATAAGTCAGAAGACCTGCCCGATCATGTATGGATTTTGACGCTTTCGGAGAAAAAGCATAAAACCGTGTAATCTTTTCAATTTTCATTCCTGAAAAGCTGCAAAATCCAATTCCTAATTAAGATTTTACAGCAGATGTTTCAAAGTAAAAACATTTATCAAAACCTTCCCGGAATCATGCTCATTTTGCTGGCATGGAACTCTGATGCACAGTTTGCATCGAAGGTGATTGATTTTACACCAGCACCTGGACAATATACCAATGCCGATTTTTTAGGCACACCTTCAGCAGCTAATTCAATTGTTGGTACAAACAAGGGAATGGTTAGTCTGGGTGCTTTTGGCGGATCAATCACAGTGTATTTCGAACATGGAATTCACAATGATCCGGCCAATCCTTATGGCGTCGATTTCACCGTTTACGGAAATGCCACTCCAACCTGGTCGGAGCCGGGAATTATTCAGGTGATGAAAGATGAAAACGGAAATGGAATTCCTGACGAAACCTGGTACGAAATCGCCGGAAGCGACCATTTCTGGAATACAACCAATTTATCGTATGAAGTCACTTATCAGAATAGCGGTCTGAACTTTGCGAGTAATATTCAATGGACAGATAATCAGGGCAAATCCGGGTTCATTCCCGTAAACAGTTTCCATCAGCAACCGTATTATCCCAAACCTGATCTGTTTCCCGAAGTTTCAACCGACCACTATACGTTGAAAGGTACCCGGATCGCAGGGCAAATCGATTTATCAAACCCCGGAGTGGTGAATTCCTACCACCGGGCATTCGGATATGCTGATAACACTCCGGTACTTTCTTATACTGAAAAATTGCCTGATAATCCATATACGCCTGAAATTGAAGGAAGCGGAGGTGATGCCATAGATATTGGCTGGGCGGTTGACAAGGATAGAAAACCAGTACATCTCGATGAAATTCATTTTATCCGGATTTATACCGGAATGAACGCACTGGCAGGCTGGCTGGGCGAAATATCGACTGAAGTGACCGGAATCCGCGATGTTGAACCTGCCACAGTTACTGGCGTCCATTCGATGGTTGTGATTCAGGATTTGCCGACTAAAATCAGGCTTGGTGAATCACTCAATCTGAATGCCATTGCTTTTGAAAGCGGAATCAGGCAGGAAAATACCCCAATAATCTGGACGGTCGATCAGCAGGAACTGGCAGGCATTGAAAACAGTTGGATCATTGCTAAAAAGGATGGCATTATTCGGCTTCGCGCAACCTCCGGAGCAAATTCAGAAGTGTTTGCAGAGAAAGAAATTGAGATATTTTCGGCTGCCAAAGCGACAATTACAGTTCCTTCAACAAGCTTGAAAATAAATGACAAGATGGATTTGTCCGGAAAACTGACTGATCAAAACGGGAACGCGATTTCAGGAATATCAATCAGTTGGCGAATTGATAATGAGAATATTGCGAATATAACAACACTCGATGGAAAATACTTCCTGAACGGAAAACAGACCGGGAAAAGCTGGCTGGTTCTGGAAATTCCGGATATTCCATCCCTTCGCGATTCTGTACTCATCGAGGTATTGCCTGAATCTGTCAGGAAGAAAGTTTTTATTTCTGTGAAAACGAGTGAAAAAACGCTCTTGCCGCTGCATTCGGTTTGGGTCGATCAGGTTGATCTGACTCCATGGGTCGACCGTCACCAAAAATTTTACGGACTTCAGGATATCAAGTTTGTTTCTTTGGCTCATGCGATTGCCGCTGCCTTCAAAAATACTGACTTGGAAAACGAATGGGCATTCAGAGACGATGCTGAGGGCGGATCAGTCTTGTATCTGTGGAAAGTTCCCGAAATTGAAGAGGGTTCGACCAGCTTTGATTTTGGATATGGCGGCTCAAGAACTTCAGACGCTTACCGGAAAACATGGATGGTTCTCCTGAATCAGCAACCCATTCTTTCAGGTTTCGATCAGGTGAAAGTGAATAATAACGATGAAATACTTGTATATCATGTTATTGACAACGCTTTGCCCTGGCAGGTTACACAACTTGCTATGAAGAATGATACCGTAAAGACGAACGAATTGATTGAAATACAGCTCCGGAAATATTTTTGTTCGATGGGCGATAACCGCAATGTTTCAGTGAATTCTTCAGAGGTCATTGCCAATCAGGCGGTGAAACTGATGTCTAAAAATCAGGAAAACAATCCCGTCAGTTTTATGACGGATGAGTTTGGCAAAGTCCTTATATCAGAAGAAAATGCAGGTGATTACATGGTGACATCCGGTATTGATGCCGCAAACCTAGCGGTTGAATCAGCAACCGGAATCAAAGCTTTGGCAAATAATCCATTGATCTGTAAGGTTTTTCCCAATCCATTTTCTGAAAAATTCCGGATACAATGTGTTTTCCCGATCACATCAATCGAAATCCATGATCCGCAAGGAAAACTGGTCTTTCATCAAACCGGACTTTCACCCGAAGTGAATTTAACTACCATTTCATCAGGAGTTTACATTTTAAGCATCCATTCAGGGACTCAGGTTTTCAGGCAAAAAATGATAAAAAATTAGTCCATTGAAATCAGCAAAGGAAAACCATTCAGAAGTTAAGTTCAAAGTATTGCTTTGTATGGTTATCCTTTTTATTTATTCTGAAAGTGTTAAATCACAGAAGCTTACTGATACAATACCGCTTCACGAAGTGCGGGTTTATGGCGTCCGCAACCTGGCACAGGCAGGACTTCAGGTCAACCGCATCGATACCCTTGCCTTGCAGATGATGAAAACCCAAACCATTTCGGAGTTACTGAGTTTCTATTCGCCCATATTTATAAAATCGTACGGTCGGGGTTCTACGGCGTCCGCATCGTTTCGGGGAACCGCTCCTTCGCACACACAGCTCTACTGGAACGGCATCAAATTGAATTCGCCCATGCGCGGCGAGGTCGATTTCTCGATGTTTCCGGTGTATTTTATTGATGATATCAGCATTTTACCGGGCGGAAGTTCACTCCAATCGGGTTCAGGCGCTTTGGGCGGAACCGTGTTAATCAACAACCTACCTGACTGGAACTGTCGGCTGAACATCCGGTACATACAGACTATCGAGAGTTTTTCAACTTCTAAGGAATATCTGAATGTTGGGTTTGGAAACCGCAAAATCCAGTTTAAAACCCGTCTGTTTTCGGAACAAAGCAAAAACGATTTTTCATATTACAATTATGGTGTTTTGCCAATGTATGAAACCGTTCAGAAGAATGCGGCTTTTAACAAAAAAGGTTTACTTCAGGAAGTTTATTCCCGCCTCAAAAATCATCTTTTTTCAGCAAAAGTGTGGGCAACCCGCAGCCATCGCGACTTACCTCAGCTTATGTCGTTCGAAGGCGAGTCAAGGACTGAAACTCAGGAGGACCAAAATCTCCGGACAATCCTTTCGTGGAAGTATTTGGCCGAAAAAAGCAAATTGGAATGGATCGGTGGATTGAATTTCAATAAATTGCACTATTTCAGGGCAAGCAGCGAGGCCAATTTTGTGAATTTCGACAGCCAAAGCAAAGAGAGCAGTTACACGAGCCAATTCAGTTATGACTGGAAACCCAAAGAGGCTTTCAGCTTCAACTGGGCCTTGAATGCAGCTTATGATCGGGTGTCTGTTTACGAACAGGTTCAGAAAACTGGCTACGACAAAGATCGTTTGTCAGTCTCTCTCCTGAATGCCGCCCATTGCCAGCCACTTCCTGAAGTATCACTTTCGTTATTAATTCGCAGTGAATTGTATGACAGTAATTTAATTGGATTTATTCCATCGTTAGGGATTGAATATTCGCCCGATAAAAAGCAGCAAAACCTGTTTAAAATGAATCTTTCACGCAATTATCACCAACCGGGTTTAAATGATTTGTACTGGATTCCGGGAGGAAATCCAAATCTGAAGCCGGAAAAAGGATTTGCCGCTGATTTAAGCTATGGTTATTCATTCAGGAACGAAAAAACTATGTTTTCGGCTCAGGCAACCGGTTTCGCATCCAAAATTGACGATTGGATCGTTTGGCAGCCCTCGGCTTCCGGAGCATCTTACTGGGAGGCCAGCAACCTTCGGCAAGTTATGGTAAAAGGCGCCGAGTTTCAGGTTTCTTGGCAATCGAATATTGCGAATACGGTTCTTGTCAATCTGAGAGGCAATTATTCGTACACCGCCACTTCCAACATGGATGCGGTTCCGTCGGTAGACGAGTCGCGAGGTAAACAGCTGATTTACATTCCAAAAAATAAGGCAAACATTTTTGGTGAAGCCGACTATCGGGATTTTTATCTGAAAATTGATGCTCCATTTACGGGTAAGCGTTACACTTCAAGCAACAATGTGGAATCGGACTATGAAAAGGTGCTGAATCCATACTGGCTGATCAATCTGAGTGCAGGGAAAAGGTTTAATTTTAAACCTGTGCAAGTGGATGCTTCGCTGAACGTTGAAAACCTGGCTAACACCGATTATATGGCTATTCTGTGGCGGCCAATGCCCGGAAGATATTATTCTTTAACCATTCAATTTCAACACAGAAGGTGAAAACAAAAAGGAAAGAGGACGACGGAAAGGGAGAAAAGTCATTAGTCATTCCCAATCCTGACTTCATAGTGGGACGAATAGTGATGAAAAGAATTCAGTCATTCGGAAATTCTCTGAAAATATTTTTTCTAATGCCCTATGACTTTTTACTTTCCGTTCTGAAAGGACGAATTGGAAAGTCCCTGGTTTTACTCGGAATCTTGCTTTTTTCTTGTTCGAAAAACCCTGTGGATACCGTGTTTTTTGATTTCACAGGGAATCGGGGTGTGTATATTGTCAATCAGGGGAATTTTATGTACGGAAATTCATCCTTGTCTTTTTATGACCCTGCATCAAAAAGGGTATATAATCAGGTTTTTCAGGCCAGGAATGGCGTCCCTCTGGGCGACGTAGCAGAATCCATGACCATCTGGAAAAACCTGGGTTTTATTGTGGTCAACAATTCCGGGAAAATCTATGTGATTGACTCGCGAACTGCCGAATTTAAAGGCAGTATTACCGGTTTAAGTTCACCAAGGTACGTGCATGTTATCAATCCTGAAAAAGCGTATGTCACGGATCTGTTTGCCCATAAAATCACGATTTTTAATCCACAGACTTTTCAGGTCACTGGCCATATTCCGGTCAATAATTCCAAGTCAGAATTTAATCAGCATCCCACCGAGCAAATGGTTCAGTATAAAAATCAGGTTTTCACCAACTGCTGGTCGTACGACAATAAAATACTGGTAATAGACTCAAATACTGATCATCTGATTGATTCAATTGAAGTGTTTAAACAACCAAACAGTATGGTTATTGACCGGGGAAATAAAATTTGGGTATTGACTGACGGAGGTTTTGAGGGAAGTCAGTTTGGTTATGAAAAACCGGGCTTGCTTAAAATTGATGCCGAAACTCATGAAATTGAGCGGACATTTCGCTTCGAATTGGGCGAACATCCGCTGAGCCTTTCCATCAATTCAACCAAAGATACCCTGTATTATATCAATGGGCATGTCTGGAAAATGGCAATCTCCGAAAAGCATCTTCCGGAAAGTCCATTCATTCAATCGGAATATACGGATTCGTACGGCGGGTTCTTCAGTTTAGGAATCGATTCGGTAAGTTCGGAAATTTATGTCGGAGATGCGATTGATCACAGGCAAAATGGAATAGTCTACCGGTATTCTTTGTCCGGAAAACTCATCGATCAGTTTAAAACCGGAATTTCACCAGGCTCTTTTGCCTTCAAAAAAGAATAGCTAATCGGTTAAAAGATAGGTGCTTCTCGTTTGAAAGTTTCGTCGAGAGAGATAAATGTCTCGGTACTTGCAATTCCACCTATTTTTTGGATTTTGTCGCTTAGAATATCCCGCAGATGCTCATTATCTTTGGCGTAAACCTTGACGAAAATAGCGTACTGACCTGTAGTATAATGACATTCAACAATTTCAGGAATTAATTTCAATTGCTCGGCAACTGTTGAATACAAACTGCCTTTTTCGAGAAAAACGCCAATGTAGGTGCAGGTTTTGAAATCAATTTTCTTGGGATCGATATGGTAACCCGAACCTACAATGACATGCAGGTCGATCATCCGGTTTACCCTTTGGTGGACTGCCGCCCTGGAAACTCCCACCTCTGAAGCAACATCTTTGAACGGAATACGGGCATTTTTGGAGATGATATCCAGGATGTTCAGGTCGATATCATCCAGTTGATTTCTTAAAGTCATGTCGCTGATTTATTTGATTGGAACCTGCCGTTTGAACTCCATTTCGAGCGAGATAAAGGTCTCGGTGCGCGCAATTCCTTCAATTTCCTGAAGATCTTCATCAATCAGTTTTTTGAGGTGTTTGTTCGTCTTGGTCTGAACTTTAATAAATATGGCGTAAGAACCTGTAGTATAATGACATTCGACAATTTCAGGAATATTGATCAACGCTTCAACAACCTGTTGGTGGAATTTTGCTTTTTCGAGATGGATGCCCATGTAGGCACAGGTAAAATAGCCTAATTTTTGAGGATTGACAATAAATTCGCTTCCGGAAACAACACCCAGATTCAGCAAACGCTGAACCCGCTGGTGAATTGCGGCTCCGGAAACGCCACATTCCCGGGCTACTTCCAGGAAAGGTATCCGGGCATTCTTGGTAATGAGTTTCAGGATTTTTTCGTCCAGTTCGTCGATGCTTGGGAGTGGTTCAATATGCAGATCATTCATAATGTAGAGTTCTACTGTCGTTTAAAAATTGAAACGTAAAAGTATAAAAAATTGACAATTTTTAAATATTCTTGCTGAAAAACATCTCGTTTGTAATGATATGAAAGCATTTCCAGTCAAATCAGGAGAAGTGGGTCATTCAGGAACTTACCGGCGACAGCCATATCAGGTTTTAGAAATAAATGGGAATCTATAAAATTCTAAATTTTGAGTCCACTGCGAAAAGTTAGAAAGTCAAAAATTGTCATGAAAGGCCTGAATTTCAATAACCGTGGGCTTCGGCGTGAGCTCAGTCGAACGGCGAAACCTACGGCAGAATGAAAATTGAGCACCCAACCCTGAAGGGTTGAATATTAACACACGAATAATTCAACCCTTCAGGGTTGTGATTTTGATTTCATTTCTCTCCACCGGTTTTCACCGGAGGTTATTCAGATTTTATCCCTTCGGGATATTTATCGGACTTTTCGGAGTGGACTCAATTTTAAAATTTTAAATTGTTAAAATTTTTATTTCCAGTGAATCAAAAGAAATTTTTCAACATTTTCTGGACAGGATTTTTAGCGGATACACTCAGGAAAGTTGTGAAATCAGCCTTACGAACAACAATGATCAGGATTTATCAGTTTTACTGACAGGTAAAGTGACCGAAAATGGCGAAAAATGCTTCGTATCGGCAACCAATATTACTGAACTCAAATTGACGGAAAAGGAATTAATCGTTGCCCGAAATAAAGCCGAAGAAAGTGACCGGTTTAAATCAGCTTTTCTGGCCAACATGAGCCACGAAATCCGCACACCGATGAATGGGATCCTGGGTTTTGCCGCTTTGCTAAAAAATCCGGACATTTCGTATGAACAACTGACGTATTACGCCACCGTCATCGAAAAGAGCTGGATCCGGATGCAACGACTATCTTCCAAAGCCTTTCCAGATAGATCAATTAATGGAGATCATAAAGAAGCATATCCATTCGGTTGCAGTATGATTTGGCTGTTTCTCCTTATCATTTTTTCGATAAATCCTGAATGTCGTATCCTGAAGGAGACTGGAAAATCCGCAACTCAAACTCGGGGATTATGGCCAGGATGTGATCGAACAGTTCGGCCTGGATTTCCTCAAAAATGCTCAGTTGCTTTTCTTTGCTGAAAACATAAATTTCAATTGGCAGGCCTGTTTCCAAAGGTTGTAGTTGCCTCACCATAAAAGTCATGTTCTGGTTGATGTTTGGATTATTTTTAAGGTACTCTTCGAGGTATTTCCTGAACACGCCCAAATTGGTTTGTCTGCTTCCATTTGGATCCGAGAAATCGTCGATGCCGAGTTTTTTATTCTGTTTGGCAAGTTCATTCTGTCTTTCGGTTATGTGGTTCCCTATCAGTCTGAATTTCTGAAACCTGGCCAGCATTTGTTCGTCGCAGAACCGCACGCTTTTCATGTCGATACTGATCGAACGTTTTATTCTGCGACCTTCAGATTCTTCCATTCCTGACCAATTCATAAACGAGTCGGCCACCAGCGAGTAGGTGGGAATAGTTACGATGGTCCGGTCTCCATTCTGAACTTTAACGGTGTTTAAGGAAATATCGATTACCGTACCATTTGCCCCATGTTTCGGGACTTCAATCCAGTCGCCCAGTTTCAGCATTTTATTGGCCGAAAGCTGGATACTTGCAACCAGGCCGAGAATGGTATCTTTGAAAATCAACAACAGGACTGCAGCAATCGCACTCAATCCACCCAATAAAACCAGGGGTGATTGATTGAAGAGAAAGGCAATGATCAGAATTCCGGCTACAAAATAAAGCAGGATCATTAGCAGCTGGATATATCCTTTGATTGAACGGGTGGTTGCATACGGAGTTGTCAGATAAATATCGTTCGATGCCCTGAGCGTTCCAGAAGCCACCTTTACAAAAATGATCACAAAATAAATGTTCGTAATTATCGAAATAATACTGGTAACTTCGGGTATTTCGGAGAAACTGGCCGAATAATAAAACACCAGGGCAGAAGTAAGGTGTGAGGCCGATTGAAAAACTTTTCGTTTGAGCAAGTAATCGTCCCATTCGGTCTTCGACCGTTCAACCATGCGATGAATGACCTTGACCACAATGGTCTTCGTAAGCCAATGGATGATTACTGCAACCAGTACAATAGCCAAAAATGTCAGAAGTACAGCTGTTAATCGGGCATACAATTCAAGAAAATCCAGATCCCGGAGTATCTCGTTCAGAAGTAAGTATAGTGACCGCATGGTTTGAATTAATATTTGGTTTACGAAATGTTTTGAACAGGTAAAAATATAAAAAGCATTAAAAATGCGATATTAAATTATTGGTCATATTCAGAAGAATTCAGTCAACCCAACCAAAAGACTATTCGGAGACTCCGTAAACGGTCCTGTAAATATGTGCTTTTAATTTTGTAAAATGTTCGTCTTTAATTTTATCAGGATGGCTCATTAACAACATTTTAACCTTTTGTTGATCGATGGAGTAGGGTGGTTGAAAATAATCGCATCCCGATGCCTTGAAGTTCAATCTTTCATAAAATGCTACCCGTTTCCGGTTTGTTTCAGAAATCGCTTCATCCACTTCAAGGAGGACCGGTAATTTGGAATTCCTTGTCAATTCCCGGATAACCGCGGAACCAAAACCTTTTCCACGTTCATCGGGCCGAAAAGCAAAATGCTCAATAAACAAGAATTCGTCCAGGTTCCAGACCGACAACATTCCAATCAGGGTATTCTGTTGAAAGATCCCATTCAGCCTGAATTCGGGAATGTTGAGTAATTTTGTCAATGATTCCCAATCGCGACGCTCGTTCCATGGGAAAGCTTCTTCATAGATTTGCCTGATTTCTTCATGGATTTGTGTGGCATTGGTAAACCTGATCAAACAAATATTTTCGTATTCAGTCATCAATTTTCTGGCGGTTTTGCTTTATTTCCGATTTGATCCGTTTCCTGGTCAATCTCCTTTCTATTGAGGTTCGGGTTGGATTCGTCCTTCTTCGCCGTTTTACCGGTTTCAACGCTTTCAAAATCAACAGGTAGAACTTTCGGATCGCGTCTTCCTTGTTGGCAAACTGAGAGCGGTCAATTTGCGAAACGACACTTAAAATGCCGTCGTTACTGATTTTTGTGGCTAGTTTTGAGAGAAGTATTTCTTTTTGTTCATCAGAAAGGAGCATCGAATTTCCGATATCGAACCGAAGTTCAACTTTCGAATTGACTTTGTTTACATTTTGTCCGCCGGGGCCGCTGCTTCGGGAGGTAAGAAACTGAAATTCTGCCGATAAATCGGGAAGGTCAAGGATTGGTTCCATGGATTACAATTCTTTTTCGATGGCTGGTTTTGGCTTCGTTCCAGATTTCCGTACTGGTTTATGTTCATAATAATAAGCAACTTTTTCAATAGCTTTCCGGATGCTAACATTAATCGGATTGTAGTCGTTAGCCAGCTGTGGATCAATATAATAGATCTGATAGTAATAGTCTGAAACAACCGGGATATCCAGATCGGAGTTAATCCGCTCCATAGTTTGTTTATATTCCGCAGCAAATTCATTTTTCATGAGCGAACAAGTGTACACGGCCAGCCGGGCATTTTTATCGCGCACTCCCGAAAAACCAAAAAGCCGGCAGATCAATCCGCGGTGCTCGTACACCGAACAACCAGCCGTTTGACCGGGTGCCTGGGTTTTTGCCAGATTGATGCAATGTTCGGGATTGGAATCCAAAAGATCGAGTGCAGCATCGTGCAGGTCATTTTTTACCAGATAGTAGGCAAACGGAAGAAATTCGAGCACATTGGCTTCGAGTCCTTTTTTACGACAACAGATATCGCAGTTAGTCAGACATCTCAATCCCGATTGTTTGCCAAATTTTACCGATTCCTTTTCAAGCTGGTTAAAAATACGTTCGATCTTTCTGATCTTGTCGAGCATAGAAATACGTGGTGTAAAAGTTAGGCAAATTTAGGATTTTTAAGGTCCCCACGGCGATTGGTGATTGGAAATGTTTATCTGGGTCTCAACCTTGAAGTTTTTCGAAACCTTATATTGCAAAAACATGGCGGCTCCGCAGGTGTTCATATTCTGCATGGATGAATTCAATGAAGGCTGGTCAAAAACTGACTGTGTTGCATAACTGTTGCCACCAAACGAAAACCGGTCATTCAGGTGATAAGTTGCCTGATTAAAGACATTGTCCTGTGAAAAGTATGGTGAAAACCCAAATCCTGTTGTGGAGAAGGATTCTGAAGAGAACAGGGGTGAATTGATTGACTTTAAAAAACTGAGATTTTTGGTGTAGTCGGGGAGGAGGGGCTGACTGAACGCCGACTTATCCAACTGATTCATTGAATTTAATGAAAAAGAAGGTTTTGAAAGTGTCGATGGATCCATATTCAGGGATCGGGTATTGAGTTCCGGTTTGATTTTTTGAATACTGTCTAAAACAATTTCCTCCTGTGCAAAAGCAAAAAGCATCACACAGGAGGAAATGATCATCAAAACGAACCGTTTCATACAAAATCAGCTGTTAGAATAATTTTACGCCCAAACTGAGGACGAATGTACCGTTTTTTGAATTGAAATCAGGAGCGTCGTACAGATTCTTGGCATACGATTCCATGCGGGCATCGAGCGAAAGGAACAGAAAATCCATGCCTGCTCCGTACTGCCATCCAAAGAAATTACTGGCAATTTTATCGGTCGTCAATTGTTCCGACGCCGATTTATTGGTTGCAAAATAAAAGGCTGGCCCAGCCATGATGCGCACATTAATGGTCTTTTGATCGATGATTTTAAATCCCAGCAGAACAGGTACATCAATCGTGTTCAAATCGAACGAAGAAGTGATGGTCGAAATGCCAGGATTTTGAATCACTTCGCCGCCTTTGGAACTAATATAGGCTTCAGGCTGAACATAAATTCGTCCAAGGTTGATTCGGGCAAATGCTCCAAACAAATAATTATTTACCGTTTGTGGAGTATAATCGGCCAGATTGGTCGAAATCCTGGAGGTATTCAGACCAGCCTTCAAACCAAAATCGAGACCGCCCTGAGCTTTGCCTGAAAAAGTAAATACAACTAGTATAAAAAGAATGCAAAATTTTTTCATGTCCAAGTTTATTTATTAAACGTTTATACTGTGGTTCTATTGTTCCTGAACGCCGCCATTCCGATTCGACACTCTAAATCAAATAATTTAAGCGCTTTTACAGTGTAAAGATTGTTTGATAAACTATCCTGAATGTTATATAGTTATTGTAAATAGTTGCATTATTCACACCCTATTAAAAACTGGACTTTTTACTCCAAGTCACCATAGGTGTACGAAACGAAAGCTACTTGTTTACTGTCGGGGCTCCAGGCCGGAACGTTAAAAGTTCCCTGACCGCCATAGATGTGAGCCAAAACTTTAGATTCATTTCCATCAACCGCCTGCAATCGCAGCATGACGCGCTGATTGTGAGGATGACTTGTGGCCGGCACTGAGGTCGGATATGAAATATAAATGAGCGACTTGCCATTGGGTGAAGGATGTGCAAACCAATTGTTGTGATCATCAAAAGTGATTTGTTCCTGATTAGTTCCATCCGGTTTCATCCTCCAGATTTGCATGGTTCCCGTACGGGTCGAATTAAAATAAATGTATTTCCCATCCGGAGAATATTCGGGTCCGTCATCCAAGCCTTTGGTGGTGGTCAATTGCTTTTCAACACCGCCTTTTGCCGGAATCTGGTACACGTCATAGTCGCCATTGCGCTCGGCACAATAAACCAGCAATTTTCCGTCGGGTGACCAGCCATGCCAGTACGACGGCCCTTTATCAGTTACCCGGAAGGGTTTGCCACCTTGAATAGGAACCGTGAAAATGATCGAAGCGTTTCCCCCGTTTTCTGTCACATGATTACTGATTGCCAGCATCTTGCCGTCGAATGAAATGCCGTGGTCGTTGTTGTTGTTGATTGCCATTCCGGTTTCGATGACTTCTGACTTGCCTTTTTTCAAATCAAATTTGTAAAGTTTACCTCCGGAATTGTATATCAGGAATTTACCGTCGCGTGACCAGTTTGGAGCTTCAATGTGGCCAGTAGTTGAATAGATCACTTTTCGGTTTCCGGTTTCGGCATCCAGAATTTCGAGCCGGCTTGCAGAAGGAGTTTTGTATCCGTCAACTCCATCAGCGGCTGGCACATCAAATCGGACGTTCAAAAATGATCCTTTGACTATATTTTCAGGATTGTGTGAGCAGGCAGCCAGTCCTACGAAAAACGGAGCTTCAAAAGGAAGTTCAACCTCGTTGGCCGCCGTCAGTTCCTTTTCAGTCTGGGCAATCCGTGCCAGGATTTTTGAACCTTTCTTCTCGAGTTGAAGGTACTGTGCCCCAACTTCTTTAAATTTTATTTCTTCGGTCATTCCGCCTTGTTTCGAACGATATTGCAATGAAAGCAGACCATCAGAATGATGGATGATGTCGGCATAAGGCGAGTTGGCCTCCATGGATTGCCTGACCATCAAACCCATTTTCCGGTGTGCGTCGCCGGTTTTGGTGAGGATTTCAACTTTGGCAGTTAAAATGAAATCACCACTTACTTTCCGGGCTGCAAAGAAAAATTCATCTTTTTCGGCCCAGATATTGGTTCCGGATCCGGAAATCTCATATACCTGGGATGCTTCATCATAGACCAGAGCGCCTGAATTCTTTGGATCGCCAATGTTTTTTGTTTCAGGAAAGAATGACTTTTGAGCGTGTGCCATAAGGTTAATTGTCAGAAGTACAATTAGTAAGGAAATTGTTTTTTTTGCAGTAGACATGAGTTGTAGTTTAGATGTTGAATGCTCTAAAGTACAAATTAGTTATTACAATGAACCTCTTAGGATTAATTGAGTTGGGATTACTTCAGTTACTTTTTCTTTATTGACGATGAACCTGGCACAATCGCGCCCCATACGCACAAAATCGGTTGAAATGACCGATATTCCGGAACCAACAATTTCCTTCATTGGCGTGTCGTTGTACGAAATAATTCCAACTTCGCTGCCAATTGCATACCCATTCTTTCGGCAGTCTTTTACAATTTTGACCAGATCCGAGTCTTTGATCACCAGGTACGCTTGTCCCGGTTGAACTTCCCGGTTTTCAATCTGATCGAGCACCGTGTGGGTGAGCCCATTCTCCTCGCAGAAACCATTAAATGAGGTGATGGTTTCGGTCGGATGCGGCGTATCCTGGGGAAAAACAAGGATGAATTCTTTGTATTTTCGGATTAATTCCAATCCAGAATTCAGGCAATCAATTACGGCCTGACTAAAATCCTGGGTCAGGGAGGAAACTTCATTTTTAGGATCGTTTCCCATATCCAGGATCAGCAGTTTTTTAGGATCGATCTTTCTCAGGACATCTTCCATCTTTTTATTGTCGATATTCATGACCACATACATGCTATAGCGGCCCAGACTGTTCAATATGAGCTGATCGAAAATCTCAGGATTATAGTGATGAAACAAAAGGTCAACCGAATAACTGTCGGGAAGATGGGCGCGGAACGATTTGTAAAGTTGCTCTTTGAATGCGCTGAAATCATCAAGCAAAACAAAAACCCTGTATGATTCGGAAGCCACAAAATAGCCTTTGGTGGGCGTGGATGAAATAATGCTCCTCTGCTTTAAAATCGAATATGCTTTAAAAATGGTATCGCGCGAAAGGCCACTTTCTTTATTGAGTTGATTCACCGAAGGCAAAAAATCACCTTCCTTTAAGATTCCAAGATTAATTGCTTCACTAACAGCATGAACCAGCTGCTGTAACTTGGTTTGCGAAGAATTCACATCTAAAATAAAGTCAAATTTTTTCATGGTTCGTAGTTTATAAAAAGCCTGAATTGCAAATACAATCCAGGCTTTAAACCAATTTACTTTTGCGAAGTTAGCAAATTTTCACTATTTATAAAGCGGACCGTAGGTCGCACAAGCACGGTAATCAGCTCCTTCCTTGTCAGTTCCAAAAGCCGACCAGGCACTTGGTCTGAAAATCTGATCATCGCTCACATTGTGCATATTAACCGGAATCCGTAGGATTGATGCCAATGTAATCAGGTCGTCGCCAATATGTCCATACGAAATGGCTCCATGATTAGCTCCCCAGTTGGCCATCACGCTGTAAACATCCTTAAAGGCTTCGTTATTGGCCAAACGTGGAACAAACCAGGTAGTTGGCCAGGTTGGATCGGTACGCTGATCCAGTACTGAATGAATTTCATCAGGTAATTCTACCGTCCAGCCTTCTGCGATTTGCAAAACTGGTCCGATTCCTTTTACCAAATTGATACGCGACATGGTTACCGGCATTTCTCCGGCAGTTTTGAACAGCGAAGAAAAGCCTCCACCTCTAAAATAGCCTTTGTTAGCTGGTGGCCATTGGGTATTTTCCAGGCACGAATTTATATCCTTTTCAGTTATGTCCCAGAAAGGTTTCATCACCGGGTTTCCTTCCCCATCTTTTTGCTGAGCAGTAGCATCCAGCGTTGTTGATCCTGAATTGATCAGGTGGATAATACCGCCGCTTGCCTTACCGGTCAATTGTTTCCCTGTCACACGTTTAACGGCATCAGGACTCCAAAAAGTCCGGACATCTGAAAATATCTGTGCGGTGTTGGTCAGCAGATGTCCGAACAACATAGAAACGCCGTTCAGGCTGTCGTTTTCGGTCGCAAACACAAAGGCCTGACGGATTCCGTTCCAGTCGAAGGATGAATTGAGGATAGCTTCAGTAAAATCGGCATTTGGATAGTAATCCGTCCACTGGCGCTGTCCCTGAAAACCACCCAAAATGGCGTTCCGGCCTTTTGCTTCTTCACCAAAACCCATTTCTTTCAGTTTCGGATTTCCGATCATCAAATCGCGTGCAATCAAGGTCATTTTAACCACGATTTCCCATTCCCAATCTTTCCGCTTGCGATCAGACTGATGGTCGACAGAATTTAAATCAGATCCTTCCTTACAGTTGGTTTTGGTCCAGGCCATCGCTTTGGCATACTCGTCCTGATCAAAAATGCCGTTTTCAATGCGGCGTAAAAACTCAACCGACTCAACAAATTCGGTCCGGATTCCGAGGTAATCCTGAAAGAAATCCGGATCAACCATTGAACCTGCAATTCCCATGGAAGAATATCCGATTGATAAATAGGACTTTCCTTTCATTTGCGCTGAAGCCAGGGCTGCTTTGGTGAAACGCAATAATTTCTCCTGAACATCGGCTGGGATGCTGATGTCGCCTGCATCCTGAACATCGCGTCCATAGATACCGAAAGCAGGAAGCCCTTTTTGAGAATAACCAGCCAAGGCGGCTGCCAAATATACCGCACCCGGACGTTCCGTTCCGTTGAAACCCCACACAGCTTTTGGCAAGAGGGAAGTCGTGTCCATCACTTCGGTTCCATAGCACCAGCATGGCGTAACCGTAAGCGAAACAGCAACGCCTTCTTTTTCAAATTTGTCGGCACACATGGCTGCATCGGCAACACCGCCAATGGTAGTATCAGCAACGACACATTCCACCTTTTCGCCACTTGGGAAACGAAGGTTTTCTTCAATGAATCTGGCTGCAGCATTGGCCATGTTCATGGTCTGTGCTTCGAGCGATTCGCGGACACCCATTTCTCTGCCGTCAATCACTGGTCGGATCCCGACTTTGGGCAAACGACCAATCAGTCTGTTGTTTTGAGTCATTTTTACAATCTATTTTTTAAATTTCTTCAGAATTACATTTGAATTTTGTATTGTCCTGTACTGTGCTGCTAAGTAAATATATTTTTTCTGAAATTGAAATGTTAGGGAACATTTTTGTCGAATTTAATTTGATGAAACGATCATTCCAATTCAGGTTTTTTGTATATTTAATGATAATTGGCTATGATTCAAATTGTTCGCATGCAAAATTTTTGAGAGTCATGCAAAAGGTGAATGATACACCTTTACTTTTTTGATTGAGTTCCTGATTCTTCTGTTAACTTTTAATTACTACCGGCAAAATAAACCTTGCTTACTGAAATCCATTTTCTAATTCCTTTAAATCCATTCACCCATGAAAATCTACAAATTATTGAGTTTTCTGGCAGTAGTCTGCCTGTTTAATTCCTGTAGCAAAGACCTGATCACCGATCCTCAGAACACAGGAACCCTGAATGCTGACAATCAGCTAAAATCCCAACATCTGCCTCTCAGCATCGCCATTGTTTCAGACATTCATTACCTCGACGCTTCCCTTATGAAAAACGATGCTGCTAACGGCAAGGCATTTCAGGATTACCTGGCATTCGATCCCAAATTAATTGAATACAGTATTCCCATTTTTGAAAAAGTAGTTTCTGATCTACGCAAAGAAAAACCGGATATTTTGCTAATTCCCGGCGACCTGACCAAAGACGGAGAAAAGTTGAGCCACCTCGCTGTGGCCAAAATTCTTCACAAGCTTTCGCGGGAAGGGATCAAGGTCTTTGTTATCCCGGGAAACCATGATGTCAATAATCCTGAATCAGTCGGATATAACGGACCAACTTCATTTCCTGCGGAAACTGTTTCTGCTGGAAGATTTGCTGCTATTTACGATGAATTTGGCTATCGCAATGCGAAATACTGCGATCCAAATTCATTAAGCTATATCTGTCAACCGAATGACAAAGTTTGGATTTTAGGCATTGATGCTTGCAAGTACGAAGAGAATACTGACAAAGCCATCGTTTCGGGGCGGATAAAACCGGAAACCATGAGCTGGATCAAGGACAAAATGAAGAAAGCAAAGAAAGAAAAAGTGACCGTCCTGGCCATGATGCATCATGGAATCATGGAGCATTATGTTGGCCAGAACGATCTTGATCCGGGCTATGTGGTCGACGATTGGAAAACAACTGCCGAAGAACTGATGGCCATGGGCATTCAGGTGGTATTTACCGGCCATTACCATGCCAACGATGTTACTGAGTATAACTGGGACAATAAAACCCTGTACGATGTTGAAACCGGATCGCTGGTAACCGCTCCCTGCCCATACCGCTTGTTAACTTTATGCGGAGATAAGTTGAATATCAGTACCGTGCATGTAGAATCGATTCCTCCTTTTGGCTCTGCATTCGTTGCCTATTCTAACCAATTTCTTCTATGTTGTAATCCAAATTCTTTGAGCATTATTTTTTGACTATTTTATTTCTGTGTATTTCTCAAACATTTTATTTTCAGAATATTAACTTTACACATTGTAAAGAGGAAGGGGACACAGGCTCTGCTGGGGAG
>JANXYV010000158.1 GCA_025355875.1 Prolixibacteraceae bacterium
AACAACATCGACCCGCAAAAATGGCTTACCTATGTGATTCAAAACATAAATGATACCAAAACTTCCAAAGTCAAAGATCTGCTGCCGCAATTTATCGATAAAAATTTACTGACCTAGAATGTAAATGCTGGGGTGGATACCTGCAAGATTATTTTTTGGGCATCATTACAAAAAAAAATCCGGAACTTTTCGGGTACCGGATTCCAGATATGTTTAGTCTGATTTTTACAATTTTGCAAAAAGCTTTTTCATGCTAACTTCCGAGGAAATCAGGCTTTTCAAATCGCAGATTCTGACACGGTCCTGCAACATGGTGTCGCGGTAACGAATGGTAACAGTTTCGTCTTCGAGTGTAATATGATCCACGGTCACACAGAAAGGAGTTCCAATGGCATCCTGACGGCGGTAGCGTTTACCGATCGAGTCTTTTTCGTCGTATTGACAATTGAAATCAAACTTCAGATCGTCAATGATTTCCCGGGCTTTTTCAGCCAGCCCATCCTTCTTCATTAAAGGCAAAACGGCCAATTTAACAGGAGTCAACGGAGCCGGAATCCGGAGTACCACGCGCATATCTTTCTTGCCATCTTCTCCCAGGATTTCTTCTTCGTAATAGGAAGCGGCCATTATTTGCAGAAACATGCGGTCGACTCCAATTGAAGTTTCCACTACAAAAGGAACGTATGATTCGTTCAATCCCGGATCGAAATAGGTAATTTTCTTTCCGGAGAATTTCTGGTGCTGCGACAAATCGAAATCGGTCCGCGAGTGAATTCCTTCCACTTCTTTAAATCCGAATGGGAAACGATATTCAATATCGACTGCTGCATTGGCATAATGTGCCAGTTTATCGTGTTCGTGGAATCGATAGTTTTCCTGACCAAATCCGAGCGCCTGGTGCCAGTTCATCCGGGTTTGTTTCCATTTCTGAAACCATTCGAGCTCACTTCCCGGGCGGACAAAAAACTGTAATTCCATCTGTTCGAATTCGCGCATGCGGAAAATGAACTGACGGGCTACAATTTCATTTCGGAAGGCTTTTCCGATCTGGGCAATTCCAAACGGAATCTTCATACGACCGGTTTTCTGGACGTTCAGGTAATTCACAAAAATTCCCTGGGCTGTTTCCGGGCGAAGGAAAATTTTAAGTGCACCGTCGACCGTTGAACCCATTTCGGTGGAGAACATCAGGTTAAATTGGCGAACATCGGTCCAGTTACGGGTTCCTGAAACGGGGCAAACGATTTCCTGATCGATGATGATTTGTTTTAGTTCGTCGAGGTTGCTGTCGTTCAGGGCTTTTACAAAGCGAGCCTGCAATTCGTCCCATTTGGCCTGATATTCCAGCACGCGGGCATTGGTTTCGCGGAACTGTTTCGGATCGAATGAATCGCCAAAGCGTTTGTGTGCTTTTTCGATTTCCTTTTCGATTTTGTCTTCGTATTTGGCCAATTGTTCTTCGATCAGAACGTCAGCACGGTACCTTTTTTTCGAATCTTTGTTGTCGATCAGCGGATCGTTGAACGCGTCGACATGGCCGGAAGCCTTCCAGATCGTAGGGTGCATGAAAATGGCCGAATCCAGTCCGACCACATTTTCGTTGAGCAGCACCATCGAGTCCCACCAGTATTTTTTAATGTTGTTCTTGAGTTCCACCCCGTTTTGACCGTAATCGTAAACTGCTCCCAGCCCATCATAAATTTCACTCGACTGAAACACAAAACCATACTCTTTGCAATGCGCAACGAGCTTTTTAAATACATCTTCCTGAGCCATACCTATTTGATTGATAATTGATTAATTCATGTTTGCAAATGTTGTTCCAGGTTGCAACTTGGAATCTGGAATCTGGAACTTGGAACTTGGAACTGCGTTAATCTACTTCCTCGAAATCCACATATTCACCTTCCGATTGGTGATTCCTGCTTTGTCGTTGCTTTTCCTTTTCGACAGTGACTGCTCCTTCTGGTTTCTGTCCGCGCTGATATTGGGTTTGACGGGCCTGCATATTGTTCACGGCCTTTTTAACCACAATCGGGAAAAGTAAACGCCCGACAAATTTCAACCCGAAATAAAGGATTACAAGTATCCCGATTGTCCTAAAAAAGCCTGTAATCGTAAGTATGACAAATAAGAGATTCATAGCCATTCAAAATTAGAGCCGCTAAAAATAGTAATTTATTGGGAAATGACCAGCTTTTAAAACCTGACAGATAATGTAATAATAATTCACTGCCAGTTTTATCCTCTTTCAAAATTCCGGAAAACGAAAGAGAGAGTCACCTCTCCCTTTTCGATTTTAAGTTTCTATAACAATCATGATTTTCTCTCGAGTGAAACCATATCTTTTTTTCCCTTTTGTTGTTTACTTTTTGACTGACAAAACAGATTCTTTTAAAGCCAGTCCATTGGCGGTCATGATCCAGGTTTTCCCCATCATATCTCCATCCCACATGTTTTCAACGTTATCGATATCGTTGATGATTTCAGACAGATTTTTGTTCAGGTACACTGATTTCCCTTCCGGAACTTTCAGGATCATCGATACTTCCTGCTGACGCCATTTGGCATCGTTTTTCAGGAGGTAATAGGGATCAAAACGAAGCATGGAATCTTTCTGTGAAAAATTATATTCAATCATTTCCACATTCTTCTGAGCATCTTCAGTACTGCTGCCCCGCGACTGTTTTTTGATCAGAAGCAGATATTCGCCTGAGCTACTTTTCTCGATCGTAAATTTCGGATGTCCCAGCATCTTTTCTTTTCCGTTCACCATGGCAATTTTCATCCGATCGATCGAAATATGGTCATTAATAAGTGATTGGTACAAGTCGTCTGTGGTTTCAAGGTAAATTGTTTTACAGGTCGTGCATTCCACCTTTTGAGTTATGGTCTGGCTTGTTTGTTTTCCAAAGTTACCCACCTGGTTGACACCCACCACAATCAGAACAATCAACGCAGCGAGCCAAAGACCAAATGCACCCAGTCCGATCAATTTATTGTTGGTTTTGTATCTGAACAACAGTTTGGTGCCCGCAAACAGAAGCAATAAAATCGGAATGCCGGCCAGGATTGAAATCGCAATCAATGAAACTGTATAGGCAGCAGGACTGATGAATTGTTCAAGTAATCCGGTTATGTTGATGCTCGAATCCCCTCCAAAATTCCATGAACCTCCGTGCATAAAGGAGTTTCCAACGGTGATTGAAGCAACAAATCCAATGAGACTTGCAATGCCAACCACGATAAGGACTGCACCAAAAAGAAGAACCAACACACGTAAAACTACTCTGAAAATACTGGTAACCACATCGCCAAAACGTTCACGGCGTGTATTTCCATCAGCGCCGGGAGTATTTTTCAGTCGATCGAGGTTTTCACCAACTTCAGTCATTTCTTGCTTAATCGATTGCTGAATATTGGAGACCGTAGCCTCCTTTCCTTTCATTTCGAGTTTCTGAACCGTAGTTTTTGCTTTGGGAACCACAATCCATAAAACAACATAAATCAGGAATCCGGCGCCACTGAGGAAAAATGACGCAACAAAAATAATTCGAAGAATAACCACATCAATGTTAAAATAGGCGGCCATTCCTGAACACACACCACCCAGCGTACGATTGTCGCCATCGCGGTACAAACGGCGGCGCAATTTCTGGTCCTGATTCGATTCTTCCTGCGGAGTTTTTGGCGCACTTTCTTCATCAGCTGAGTCCATGAAATCTTCCGGTTTGCCCATGCGGGCAATCACTTCATCAACCATTTCATTGGTGATCACCTCCACTTTGTTGGCAGTTTTTTCGAGGAACAGC
The DNA here is from genome assembly GCA_025355875.1 of Prolixibacteraceae bacterium. Taxonomy (GTDB): domain Bacteria; phylum Bacteroidota; class Bacteroidia; order Bacteroidales; family Prolixibacteraceae; genus Aquipluma. The sequence continues at coordinate 3,813 of JANXYV010000158.1, forward strand.
TCTGCGATCCGTGCTTCAATATCCTGAAGTATTTCCTGGCCTTCCTGAGCCACGCCAAAATGACGGTTCAACATGTGCAGGTAACGTTGCAGTTTTTCGAAAGCATCATCGTCGATGTGGAAAATACTACCACTTATGTTTATTGTGAATGTCTTTTTCATGTCTGAATTTTTTTCGATTTGTTACTTTATACTCGAAATCTACTATTTATGTTCCTTGATCATGCGGACTGCCTCGACCAATTCGTCCCACGATTCACCCATTTCATTGAGAAAAGTGCGGCCATCGTTGGTGACTTCGTAGTATTTCCGGGGTGGCCCCTGGGTTGATTCCTCCCATTTATAGGTCAGCAATCCGTCATTTTTCAGACGGGTAAGCAGAGGGTAAAGGGTTCCTTCCACTACGATCATCTTCGAGCTTTTCAATTCCTCAATGATGTCGCTTGCATACAGGGGTTTTCCATCGATTACCAGCAGAATGCAGTATTCGAGAACGCCCTTACGCATTTGAGCTTTTGTATTGTCCAGATTCATTGTTGGTTCCTCCTAAATTTTCGTTCTAAATCGTTCCTCTTTCACACAATTGTTCATGTTTTCCCTTAATTCAATAGATGGTTCCGTTTTCTGTTTTTCGGTTTTCTGAGCATGCTTTGTTTTCATCGTTTTGAGGTTTTAATGTCATCTACCTTCTTTTGCATTGTTATTGGCTTTACAAACATACGAACTTTAAATGGTTCTTTGCAATACATTGTACCTAAATTTTCAAAATATTTTTGACTATTTTTTAACATACTGATATTCAGAATATAAAAATCGTTAGTCATTGGAATAAAATGAGAATTGAGTTTAGTATCCCATTAATTTTCCGTTAATTCGGGAAGAAAAAAACCGTGCAGAATTTAACCAAGGTTTAATTGGCATTGGATTTTACAAAAACTGGCAGAAAAATAAACTATCACTCAAAGTTTTCCGGGAGTCATTTTTGTAAATGGGGTGAAAGCGCCCACCGTATGGTTTTTGATTTTACGCTGATAAATTTTATCGCCGCAAAAGGCGAAAAGTATATCAAAGTTAGCCCCACCAATACAAATACCTGTTACACGCATATTTTCAGGCATTGGCAGGATAACCTGTGTAGGTCCATCCCATGCACAAACCTGAATTCCCGTACTGGTGGCCACACACAAATGTCCTTCGCGGTCGTAGCAAACCGCTTCGGCGCCGCTATCGTCCTCCCAATCCTGCACATGCAGCCAGAAAAAGCGCTCCTTGTTTTGTAATGTGCCATCGGGGGCTATGGAATAACTGTAAACCCAATGCGACTGCTTGTCTGCCACCGCGAGCAACCATCTGTCGGGCGACATGGCAATTCCGGTTGCCGTATTTATTCCTGAATCAACCATCGTTTTCTTTCCATCTTTTACAAGCCAGACTTTACCGGGTTCGTTTCCACCTGCACCTTCCGAAACATAAAGTCCTCCGTCGGGTCTTGCCAATAGATATTGACCATGAATACCGTCAATATAAACCGTTCCTTTTCCGTTGACATCGTAATTCATTGTTTTACCGCTTTGGGATGAAAGCACATAAAGTTCACCGTTTGCGCCAAATGAAAGACTATTGCTGTGGTCGGTATTTTCCAAAAAGACAGAAACCTGATTTTTGGTGTCGATTTTAAAAATTTTTGAACTTTTTGGATCGGTAAAAAACACTTCGCCTTTGGCATTACAGGCAGGTCCGCGGGCATCCGAGTATCCACCGGCGAGCAGTTGCCAGGGTTCGTTTGGCAGAAGTATATCCTGAACACGAGGGGCGCTTTTACCTGTTTTCACCGGATTAGGCCAGTCTTTCCACAAGTAACGCATTGCTTCTTTAAAATATTCATAATTGCCCGAACAATGTCCTCCCTGAACCAGATGAAACTGATATTCATAATCAGAGAATTTCAGGGCTTTTTCGATTTCATGGGCCAGCAAATTCCAGTCACCGGCACAATTCTCCATGTCGTCAGAAGCGGTTGTTAGAAAGGCACGCATTGGTTTTGCCTCGGTTTTGCGAATTAACGTCGGAAATTCATGACCACCCCTGAAAGCAACAAAACTCCCACTCGTACAATAAACCCGATTGAAAGCATCCGGACGTTGCCAGGCAGCGTTGAAAGCCGAAATACCGCCGCTGCTGCATCCGCCAATACACCGGTCATTGCCTTGACTGCTCAGGTTTAAATGAAATTTTTCAGCGACCAAAGGAAGTATCTCTTCCATTAAAAAACGGACATAATTATCGTCTACGCCATCATACTCAAAACAACGATTTGGTCGCCCCACCTGGCCTTCAACAGCGGAAGGCAAATACCCAGGCCGCACAAAAATGCCCACCGAAACAGGGATTTCTTTCTTTGCAATGAGCGTATCAAGGAGGTCGTTAAATTTTGAGTTGGGATCAAACCCATCTTGCTGGACATAAACACAAGCTGGTGCCGAAGGAATTATTTGCTGCGGAATATAAACCGTTACTTCACGCACGGTTCCTGGAAAAATTTTACTTTCCCTGAATTCAAATTTTTCGAGTCTCCCCTTTGGAATTTCAACGGTTTGGGCATGTCCCAACGAGCCAAAAAGGAAAGATAGAACCAGAAGGAAATTGCACCCTTTTATACCTGTGGTTTTCATTCTTTTTATCATTAACGAATGATCAAATCTTTCGTATTTTGCTGCCTGATTTTAGCGCTTTCAGTATCAGTTAATTTCTTGCCCATATAAGTCAGGTTTTCAATCCGGATTCCTGAAACATTTTTCGTGGTATCAAATCCGTGAAACACCGAGAAAGGCATCAAACCTCCAACAACCTGAATATCCTTGAACAGAATGTTGCTCACCGTTCCCCTAAATTGGCTGTGATATGCTTCTTTTCCTTCAGGAATTTTCTGCACACCATCCCAGGCTCCCCACAGGTAGTTTTTGCTTATAAACTCCGGATCCTGAATGCCATCAGGTCCCCAACGCGAAAAGAAAATGGCCACATCAAACAGTTTCTGACGGCTGTCTTCTACCCGGATATTCTCAAAAACCACATCGTGTACATGAGCTTGGCCCGCATTATGAATGCTGAAGGTCGCGCCATCCTCCACATGAATGACATCGATGTTCTCGAAACGGATGTTTTTCACTTCGGCTGAATACAATTCAAAACCGATTTCAATGCCATTTCCCCAGATCGAGTTCCAGAACACGCAGTCTTTGACCAGAATATTTTCGGTCGGATCAGTTGAGGGGTAATTGCCCTGCGATTTAATGGCAATGCAATCGTCTTTGGTGTGGGCAAAAACATCGTCGATCACTACGTTGGTGCAGCGGCAAATGTCCATTCCATCGTCGCTGCCACTTTCACTAACAATATGAATTCCAGTTATTTTAGCTTTGTTGCAATGAAAAAGCGCCACCTGCCAGGTTGTGGCATTGTGCAGGTTAATGTCTTCAATCGTAATGTTTTCGCAGTCGCGCAAGTCGATGAACCGGTTGTCGCAGCCCGGATCGTTTTTATTCAGCGAACCATCCAGAATTCCGCGTCCGCAAATTCGGATGTTCTTTTTCCCTTTGGCAAAGATATATCCCTGAACCACGGCTCCACCTTCGATATATACCGTTTGGTTATCCTGAAGTTCCAGTTTCACATCTTTGTACATCTTTCCTCCATCGAACCAGATGACATTTTTATCAGTTTTTGCCGGACGATTGGTTTCCGGTTTTCCGGCGAAAATAAAAAGTGGTTGCTGCCTGATTCGTCCATTTAATTCCAGACTAAGATTTTCAGGTTTGTTCAGCTTAAAACTGAAGGAATTATCGCCGGTATAACTGGGTTTCAGGCCGGTCCTCAATGGCCGGATATCGACCCAGCGAACATCGTACATGGTGTTTACAGCTACATTGGCTTCGCCTGTGAAATCGAAGACGGCATACGAAGCGATGGGCGTATCGTAAACCGGAACCGCGGTTCCGTTCACTTTAACGGTGTAATACTTGCCTGATGCAAATCCTTCGGGAGCATTCCATGTGGTGATTTGCGCCGAAGCACTCCAGGTAAAAAGCAAAAGGGAAAGAGGAACCAAGATTTTCAAAAATAGGGCATTTTTTCGTCTCATTACTTATGTATTAAATGATGATTTAGTCAATTTCTGTAACAGCAACTGTCAAATGAAAGCCCGATTTGCCTTGTGGAGTAATTTCGAAATCTGCAACCATAAATTTATATTTGCCGAAATGCTTCTCCTTCCTCACAGCCATTTCATCAAACATTCTTTCAAGATCTTTGACATCTGGCATTACGCTACAAACATTTTTCCTTGCATTTTGAAATTCAAGTTCACTTCTATGTCTAAAAACAACCGAATTCCAGACAATCGCTCCAAAAGAATATTTTGACTTTAAGATTGTCAGGTCATCGTCATCGTTTATCATGGGTTGCAAAAACTGTTCGATTATCTCGGAATATTTAAATTTGGCTTCGTTTATTTTAACTTTGAAGCCTTCCTTTTCGCTTCTATAACGGATTTTTTCGTACGTTTTTTCAATTTGGATATTATTGGATTGTTGCAATTCCCTTTGTTTTTTTGCTTCCTTTAATTTTTTTGCCCTCTTAATATTCTCAGCTTTTCCCATCCCTGTTTTTTTAAAATTTTCTATAATTAATTCACTTATATGATTTATTCAACGGATTCGCATTCTTCAAAACATTTTATTCACATTTCTTTCAACTCGACAGTTGCCCACAAGTTGCTGGCTGATAATTCCACCGCTTTCTTTAAACTTTCGCTTGCCTTGCTGCGGTTGCCCAGTCCTTTGTTGCCCAGTCCTATCAGCAAGTTTGCGTTCGAGAGCCGTACATTTTCGGCTTCCTTTTCGCCGAATTTTGCAAAGAAATCGACCTCGGTGTTGTTGGTCAGCTTCAGGGTTCCTTCCTCAATCAAGGCATTGAAAATTGAATTCGCCTTTTCCTTATTTCCAAGTTTCAGATGGCTCATTCCCTGGTAATAGCTGTTGATTCCGGCATCTTTCACGTTTTGGGCAGCCGATTTGGCAAAATACGATTTGGCATCTGATTTCTTTCCTAAAGCTTCGTATGCCAGACCAATAAAATAGTTGATTTGCGGGTCGCGGGCATCGGCATTTTCGTTATCGGCTTTGCTGCCGGTAGTTTTCAGAAACTCGGCCAATGCCTGATCTTTTTTGTTTTCGGCCAGGTACTTCATCCCCAGAAGCAGGTGTGCGTCCACTTTCATATCACTGACGCGCGAACTTCCTTCGCGGAAATGAAAGACGCTGTTGTTCAGGTATTCCACCGATTTTTCAGGCTGATCTGACAGGTTTAAAACCTTGATTTCGCGCACAAAAGCATCATCCCGCTGCTTCACAATGTCGTTGGCTCCCTCGAAAAGTTTAGCCCGGGTTGCAATCGGACTGTTATTCAGTTCATACAATGGATCGAGTTCGGCATAATAAACCGGTTCGTCTTTTTTGAGCGAAATGGCCTTTTCGTAGGCGGAAATTGCTTTCGGGATATCGTGCTGGCACTGATCATATCCAAAACCCAGATTTCGCCAGGCGATGGCCAGCGATGGCTCCAGAATTACCGCCTTTTCCCAGTATTCGATGGCGCGCTGAGGCTGTTTGTCGTACAGCAAATTTCCGAGGTAATACAGCGGTCTGGCATCGTTTGGGCGAACATGTGCTGCCATTTTTAGCACCTTTTCGTCTTCAAGCCTGAACGGAAATCCATAATCGGTAGGCATTGCCGAAGCTTCCTTAAATAACTTTTTCGTTTCAATTTGGTCTAAATCACCTCTTCGGATGTATCCTAAATAATATTTTATCATCTGGTCTTTTCCGGAGAAACGACGAAGGACTTCTTCGGCCTCATCGGCGAGAAAATCATTCAGATAAGCCACTGCCAGTTCGAGGTAATTCTGGTTAAAATCGCGCATTTTGTGGTTCAGCGTCGAAAGCTGTTCGCCGCTATTTGCCTGTTTTAGCTCCTTCGAAAGCAGGTAAAGTTCGTTCCCGGCACGGAAGTCAAGCGGATCGGTAGCCAGAACCGGTGCAAGCAAAGCCTTTGCTTCTTCTGCTCTGCCCAGCTTCCGGAGTATGGAGGCTTTCAAATTGATGGCGCTGTTATTCATAGTATTTGTCGAAAGCGATTGATCGACTTGTTCAAGCGCCTTCTGATAATCGCTCCTGAAGCAGGAAATGCGCGCCAGTTCGAGGAAAGCTGCCGAATGCCAGGAATAATCCCAGGTTGCGCGATACAAGGTGTCGATGGCATCTTCGTAACGTCCGAGCGTTTTTAAAGTCAGTCCCTGAAGGTAAAGCGCCTCACAATTCGATGGACGGGTGTAATCTTTGGTCAATCGTTTGATGGCTGTGCGGAAATATTTTTGTGCCAGCTCGTATTCGCCGTTTTTTAGCTGCATGTTTCCAACGGCAACATTGGTGCGGATGTCGCCTGAATCGCGTTTCAGCGCTTCGTTGAAATAGTCCATCGCATTCAAAGTCGGGTTGTAGAACTGCAGGATTCGGCTTCCGGTGAGGTACAATTCTTCGATGCTTGCCATGTCTTTCGGAAGGGCTGGCCGTTTTACTTCTTCCGGAAGTGTTTCGACCTTCTTTTCTTCAACCGGAAAATATCCAACCAATAGCTCGTTGTTTTCTGCATTGGTCATTGTTGTAACCAGATCGGTAATTTCGAATGGCTCCTTGATGGTAATAAGTTCTGTGAAAGCCTTTTCAGGAGAAATTTCGATTATTTTCTCCAGAATTATTTTTTCATTTTTATAGTTTTTCAGCACTATTTTTGCTTTGCTGATTTTGGAGGTGGAATAATAGCCGATGAAGACCTTGTTCCCATCACGTTTTTCGAGGTTGACGGCACCATTGAGATTGGCATTTTTGAAACCCTGAATGTCTTTCACCGGGTACCAGTATTGCTTGAAGGTTTTCACTTCGTAAGGGCGAATCCAGCTGTAATCAGGCTGGTTGTCGGAGAAAGCGCCGACCATAATTTCGACATAAGGACCGTCTTTTTCGGTGAGCAAACCTTCGGTGGCTTGTCCTTGCGAACCTGAACCCCATTCCCACAACTTGGCGCCTTTCACAATGTTGTGATCGCCAATATGCACGGTTCCGGTTTCCTTACCATGATCGTAGGCGCCCATAAAATCTTCTTTCAGGTCGTAAGCGAAATAGGAATTCTGATGAACTGAATTTTGCCAGTAGCTGATGTCAACACCTTTGGTAAAATCTTCGCCATTATAAACCTCGGTTGAAAACGGCCAGTGGGTGAAACTGTTTTTGGCATGGTAAACAGCGGTATTCACGCTGGGCGGAAATATGACCTGGTAATCTTTGTTGGTATGTGCAGCCACATTGGCCCAGAACAGAAAAGTATTGGTGTAAGGTGTTGGATTCAGGATTTTAACTTCGTTGCAGTAGTAGGATTTGCCGGGGAAAACGGTCATGCCAATGATCCAGCGCATGCGGTGGCGCGGTTCAGTTTCGCCAATCCAGATGGTTTTGCTGCCGTCGGCATTTTCTTCCAGATCATAGTCGACCGGAAGCAGCGTTGATGCGCGATGGTGGTGGATAACACACCATTCAATACCTCCGGAAACCCAGGCGCCGGTCATGCCAATGTTCGAGGGCTTGACGACATTGTTTTTGTAAAAGAAGTTGTAGTTGTTGGTTTTGTCGGTTCCGTAGTACAATTTACCACCAATCTCAGGAGTGACACACAATTTGATGTATTCGTTTTCAAGAATGAGCGCTTTCCATGATTTATCAGCCTTTTCGTTCGAAATCATGTCGTTCAGCGCATACGGATAAATCACTTTCGAGGCGCCCTGATACGATTCGCCCTTGAAAAACATCGGGTTTTTGTCGGGTGGCATCTCCTTGTAGGTTGGTAAAACCCATTGCTGTTCCGAGATTTTGACCTGGGCGAAAATGCTGGTACTAAAGAACAGTAGCAGAAATAGAATGGTTTGGTTCGGTTTCATGGTAGTTAGCTTTTAAAATTGTCAGAATCAGGATTTTCAGGATTAATGGTGTATTGATATTCTTTGTTGAATACTTTTTTGAATTTAAGGCTTGGTGTGCCGAAGCTGATTAACAGACCAATAGGAATTCCTGTTTTATTTCAAAATCCTGCAAATCTTTTAATCCTGCAAATCCTGATTCAGACTTTTTTACTGTTTCATGATTTTGCTGGAAAAGTTTTCTCCATTTTTCAGCCTCAGAGTCATCAGATATACTCCTGGATCAAACGCTGCCATGTCGATGATCTCGTGAGTTGAATTCACTTTCTTAGACAGAACCAGTCTGCCGGATAAATCGAAAAGTTCAAGCTTTGTTGCCATTTCTTTCATCACTACATTGATTTTATCGTTGGTCGGATTTGGATAAATACTGATACCGGATTGCTCCTGAACCAAAGAATTTCTAATTGAAGTGATTGTAAAATCACCGGCACTCAATGCATGGGCACTTTTCAACTGAATCTGGTTCCAGGCACAAAGGTCGCGAAGACTTCCGGATTTCGAATCGGTATAATTAATTGAATACCAGGGCAGGCAGTAAAGCCAGGGCGCATAAGTCGGATCCGTCATGGTTCGGTCGGCATCCGGAAATCCCTCCGATTCACAAAGTGCGATCATTTTATTGGACGAAATGGCTTTCATCAGATTCCATGCATCGCGATAGGTTTTATCACCGTTGATGAATGTGCCCCGAACAACCGGATCATAATCGTACAGATCAATACCGGTGATGTCACAGAACGCGTCACCCGGATAAAATGACTTCCGGCGGTTCACCTCAGAAGTCTGGAATGGCGGTGAGCTTCCACCATTGCACGTACCGCCCGGGTTGAACACCCAAATCAGGTTATGACAGCCGTGAAAATTGATGATCCGGTCCTGAATGATTTTGTACAATTTGGCTGTTTTGGTCGGGTCGGATGTGCAGGTCCACCAGAACCAGCCACCGTCGATCTCGTGCATCGGCCGGAAAATGATCGGGATTGGTACACCTTTTTCATCCACGATCTTCTTCAGATAATTGACCACATGATAGTCAACATCTTCGATCATGGCATCGTACAAAGCCGTTCCCGGAGTCACGATATCGCTCCACTGCTGATTGGTCATCATCTGAACGGTTCCTGAAGCATCCTTACCCCAGGCATCACGGGTATAGATTCCATTCACCTTGCTCGAAGGCATTTGCCAGTGCCAGTTGAGCTGCAGAATCTGCCCTCTTTTGTGCGCTGTTTGAAATCCCTGAATGTTGGTCTTCCAGGTAGTGATCCAATTTGGATCGGTGCGGTTTTTATACCAGCTGTTCATGTCCTGTCCCCAAATGGCAGGCATTTCACCGGTACATTTTACAACATTGGCATGACCTCCAAACTGGGTTTCGGTCCAACAGCCGGTGAGCATTTTCTGCCCGTAAATGGATTTCATGAAATTCCAGAGATTCACGGTTTCTGCCGTAGCGTTCGGATCCAACAGCGTGGAGGCATCCATATTCTTATAGTTTGCAGTGATATCGGCATTTCCCTCGGGTATGATGATGGTGGTGGCTGACAGATTGCTGTGTTCAATCGCTGAAGAACCGGTCCATTGATCAAAAGTCTGTCCTGAAGGTGGTTCATTGGCTGTGATCGTCACCTTGACTCCCGAATTATACGTTCCGCTTCCTTTTCCGTTGGTTACATTCAGGTGATAAAGCACACACGAACTGGTTGTTTGCTGAATGGCCGAACTTGCATCCGATTTATTGCCTGAATCATCCACTGCTTTCACTTTTATATCCGTATAGCTGGTATTGCAGGTAAGTCCTGAAAAGCTGGCGCTGGTTAAGTTGGTCGTTGTTTTCAATGTATTTCCGAAGTAAACCTCATAGCCCGAAACTTTCATGTTGTCGGTCGAAGGATCCCACGAGAGGGAAAACGAAGTTTGTGTGGTATTGGTAATCTTCAGGTTTAGCGGAACAGATGGCGGGGTAACATCATTTTCGCCCACGGCAAGATAATCGATGTGCATCCAACCCCAGCTTTTTGAAATCGCAATGGTGTTGTTTCCGGCATTCAGTTGGATATTTCCCAGGTTCAGGTCCTGCCATCCGCCGGTGCCCGAAAAAACGACCGCCATTTGCGGCCCCCCGTTGATCGAAATGTTCTGGGTTTTGTCACATTTTCCGCAGGTATTCTGGAACCTGACGATGACCGGATATTTAGCCGTGGTGGCAACATTAACCGTAAAAGTAATTTTGTCGCCATCGGCATCAAAGGTTCCTCCATCCATATAACCAGTTCCAGAGTATCCTGCCAGAAATTTTGCAATACTGACTCCGGTAAGCTGAGCATCTTCCGCTTCATATTTGGTGACCGTTCCGGAATCTTCAAAATTCATCACAGGTATTCCAAATGTTTTCATGTTAAAACATAAAAACATCAGAAGGCAAATCAAATTCAACTGAAGTTTTTTCATCGCATTTTATGGTTGATTTCGACCCTAAAAGTAATAAAAAGCCGGAGTTTTGAATCAACTTCACTACCGTAATTGCTGAGATTCAGGAAACACTGATCTTACCCTGCGGGAATTCAAAAAGAAACTTCCTGAATCCGGGCCGGAAAATGATCCGGCAGGGATTCAGGAAGAATCGTGATTGCTGAAGAAAGTTATTTCCGATGGATGAACTTCAGGCTGCGATACTGAGTACCATCGTAAA
>JANXYV010000162.1 GCA_025355875.1 Prolixibacteraceae bacterium
CAATACGTTGTTACTATCTCGATTTTTCAGCCTGTTCGCTATAAACCCGAACTCAATCAAAAATCGTCAACATGTCAATGAACTATTGTTTTTCGGCACAATGGCCGCTTAATTTTTAATGTTTTTTGAACGAACTATTGAATTAACTTTTAATGTATTTTTGAGCAAAAATACTGCTATGCCAAAATTCAAACGAATACTTTTAAAACTTAGTGGAGAATCACTCATGGGGGCTCAGCAATATGGAATTGAACCGCAACGTCTGTCGGACTATGCTGATCAGATCAAAGAAATTGCCGACATGGGGGTTCAAATTGGGATTGTGATTGGAGGAGGGAATATTTTCAGAGGACTGAGCGGTTCTGCCAAAGGATTTGACCGGGTAAAAGGCGATCAGATGGGAATGCTGGCAACGGTAATTAATAGCCTTGCCCTAAATTCGGCACTGAGTAGTATCGGATGCAAATCGCGTGTACTGACAGCCATCAGGATGGAGCCAATTGGTGAATTCTATTCCAAAGACCGGGCGATAGAAGTGATTGAAAGCGGAGAAGTCGCCATTTTTTCGGCTGGTACCGGAAATCCTTATTTTACAACCGACACGGGGTCTTCCTTACGGGGAATTGAAATTGAAGCAGATGTCATGTTAAAAGGCACCCGCGTAGATGGAATCTATACCGCCGACCCTGAAAAGGATTCCACGGCTACCCGTTTTGATACAATATCGTTTGACGAGATTCACCAGCGGGGCTTGACGGTTATGGATCTCACTGCAACAGCCATGTGCAAGGAAAATAACCTTCCCATCATTGTATTTAATATGGATTTAAAAGGGAATCTGAAAAAAGTTTTGGAAGGTCAACCTGTTGGTACTTATGTCCATCGCTAAGAAAAAGCCCAAGTTTTAACGATTTTTTTTAATATTTTGATTTTCTTGAATTATTTCTATATTTGTTGTCAGCACTTTTAAAAACGAAAAGAGTTAGTTCAGATGCACGAAGAGGTTCAAATGGTTTTAGATATTTGCAGGGAAAGAATGGAACACGCGCTTGCCCATCTTGATAAAGAGTTGGTTCACCTTCGCGCCGGAAAAGCTTCTCCCCGAATGTTGGATACCGTGATGGTGCTTTATTATGGAAACAATGTTCCAATAGCCCAGGTTTCGAATATAAATACTCCGGATGCACGAACAATTGCTATTCAACCTTGGGAAAAATCAATGATCCATCCCATAGAGAAAGCGATTATTAACTCAAATCTGGGATTTAATCCTGACAATAATGGTGAGTTTATCCGGATCAATGTGCCGGCTCCAACCGAGCAACGCCGGAAAGACATGGTGAAACAGGTTCATAAAGAAGGTGAAATTGCGAAAGTGAGTTTGAGAAGTGCAAGGAAGGACGCCAACGATAACCTGAAAAAAATGTTGAAGGAAGGCCTTTCCGAAGATTTGGAAAAAGACGCTGAAGACAAAGTCCAAATCCTGATCAATGACTTCAGCAAAAAAATTGACAAAATGCTCGAAGACAAAAGTCACGAGATTTTAACCATATAATTGTTTCTAGTTTTCTGTTTTCTGAACATTGTTTAATTGTTTTCATGGCTTTGAGGCGGCTTTTACAAGCCGTCTCAATTTTTTTTTCGGCCTTTTCCTACTCAGTTAATTGACAATATATCAGTTTTCTGAATTTCTTTACAAAATCTGAGCTTTCACCCTTGTTCATCTCGTTTTAAGTTAATAATTTCAGAAGCAAATTAGGCGATGCAATTTTCCCTGCTGTTGCAGACGTGCAGTTGTTTAAATAATCAAATTTAAATCTAACCGAACCTTAGTATTGTATTGTATATGAAAAAGATAATCATTTTATTTTTGGGGATAATTTACTTGTCCACTTGTTTCGGACAAAGCAATGGAACTGCTGGTTTGACTGATCAGGAGAAGAAAGAGGGCTGGCGTCTGCTGTTCAATGGAAAAAATCTCGACGGATGGAAAACCTTTCAAGGCAAAGAAATTTCAGGATGGAAGGTGATCGACGGTGTTTTGAACAATTCCGGAGTTGGAAGCGACCACGGGGGCGACATTGTCACCAAGGAAAAGTTTCAAAACTTTGAGCTGTTGCTCGAGTGGAAGATTGCCGCCAAGAGCAACAGCGGAATATTTTATCATGTGAATGAAAAAATAGGGAAGGCTATTTACGAATCGGGCCCCGAATACCAGTTGCTCGATGATAAGGGATGGCCTGATAAACTGCACGAAGATCAATATTCCGGAGCAAATTACGGAATGAACCCGCCGGTGAATGCGGTAGTCAAAGATGTGAAAGAATGGAATCAGGCCAGGATTGTTGTGAATGGAACTCATGTGCAGCACTACCTGAACGGGGTGAAAGTGGTAGAGTATGATTTATGGAGCGACGACTGGAAGGCGCGAAAGGAAAAAGGAAAGTGGAAAGATTATCCAAACTACGGAATGGCCAAAAAAGGAAACATCGGGCTTCAGGATCATGGTGGTTTAGCCCAATTCAGAAATATTAAAATCAGGGTAATCAAATAAAGGAAACAGTTGATGGCTGGAAGGATTGACTATCATACGCATTCAATTCTGTCGGATGGCAAAGATTCGTACGAAGAAATGGTTCAACAGGCCATTTTAAAAGGTTTGGACGAAATTGGGTTCAGCGACCATGTTTGTTTGAAACCGGTTGATTGGGCCATCCGAATCGAGGATATCCCGGTGATGACCCGTCAGATTTTAGACCTTAAATTGAAATACAAGGATCAGATTCAAATCAGATATGGCCTCGAAATAGATTACTTTCCAGGTTACGAGGAGGAAATCAGCGAAATTATAGAAAGTATTCCTGTGGACTATGTGATCGGGTCGGTTCATTTCATCGGCGACTGGAATTTTGACACCGATCAGTCGCTGTACGGCAAATGGACCAATGACAAATTGTATGAAAAATATTTTCATCTGATCCAAATGGCGGCCATGTCTAATTTGTTCGATATCATCGGACATATTGATATTATCAAAAAGTTCAGGATTTATCCGGAAACAAATCAGGATAAGCTATTCGAGGATACCATTAAAATAATCAAAGCCCACAATCTGGTGGTTGAATTAAATACCGGAGGTCTCGACAGGCCTTGTCATGAATTTACCCCCGGGTCCAGGATACTCGAGATCTGCTACGAAAACCATGTTCCAGTTACTTTGAGTTCGGATGCCCATCAGGCTGCACAAATTGCACGTCATTACGAAGAAGCCATAGCACAGCTAGCTCAGGTTGGCTATTCCGAAATCATTGGCTTCAGTCATCGGGTCCGAAAACCAATCAAGATCCGTTAGAATTTTACTGGCCAGATTCTAATTGCTTTCCAATATTTTAAAGATTTCATCCAAACGAGGAGTGAGGATTATTTCAGTTCGACGATTCTTTTGCCGGGCTTCAGGAGTTTTGGCTTCGTCGATCGGGAAGAATTCTCCACGTCCGGCTGAAGTGATCCGCCTGGGCTCGATGGCTTTGTTTTTCAGCAGAATGCGGGTCACCGCTGTAGCTCTCAATACGCTCAAATCCCAATTGTCTTTAACAGTCCCGACACCCCGCATCGGAACATCATCGGTATGGCCTTCGACCAATACATTGATGTCTGGATTTTGTCCAAGGACCCCGGCCAGATTGGTCAGTGCCACCTGGCCTTTTGGATCAACCTCCCATTGCCCGGTTTTGAAAAGCAACTGTTCGTCGAGCGAAACGTACACTTTCCCGTTTTTCTCCTGAATGGTCAGCCCCTTGTTGTTGAAGCCAACCAGGGCATCCATCACTTTTTGCCGGAGTTGTTTAACGGCTTCGTCTTTTTGCTGAAGTGCAATTTCAAGTTCCTTCAGGCGTTGCGTGCGTTGTTCGAGTTCAGTCTGGGCTGTTTTCAGGATCTCTTCACGTTTTTTTAAGTCCGTGTTGGCCTGCTGAAGTTTCTCGGCTAGCCGGGCAATTTCTGCAGAACTTCCCGTTTTCAGGCTGTTTAACTGGCTTTCGAGTTCAAGATATTCTTTATGCTGTTTGTCTATTTTAGACTGTAATTCTGCATTTTGATCTTTCAGGGCTTTATTCTCGTCTTTCAAAGTCTGAACGGTTTTTTCAGATTCCTGATAGCTGGCGGTAAGAGCCTTAAACTTTTTTGGCGCTACGCATGACGATGCCAATGATAGGATGAAAATAAAAATAAAGATTTTATTCATAGCTTGTATTTTTAGTCAGGTAAATATAGAACTTTGCAGATTATCTGGCAAGGCCGTTTGATCAGGCTTGCCAACCAATTTATTTTGAACTTTGAACAGGGTTGAATTGTATCTATTGGTGTTCATTAGTTGTATATTTGGATTCAAATTCGAAGGTAAATGCTTGAAAATACAATAGGTTTACTGGATCAAATCAAAGATCCCACTGAGCTGAGAAAGTTGAGAATCGATCAGCTGCCTGAAGTTTGCAGTGAACTTCGGGATTTTATCATTGATGCGGTTTCAACCAATCCCGGACATTTGGGAGCCAGCCTTGGCGTTGTTGAGCTTACTGTTGCTCTGCATTATGTATTTCAGACTCCCTATGATTTATTGGTCTGGGATGTTGGTCATCAGGCCTACGGACATAAAATACTTACCGGCCGGAAAAATGTTTTTCATACCAACCGAAAATACAAAGGCATCAGCGGATTCCCAAAGCCTTCGGAAAGCATTTATGATACTTTTGGGGTAGGACATTCGAGCACCTCGATTTCGGCAGCGCTCGGAATGGCTGTTGCCGCGCGGATCAAAGAAGAAAAGGACCGGAAAATTGTTGCCATCATTGGGGATGGCGCCCTGAGTGGCGGAATGGCCTTCGAAGGTTTGAACAATGCAGCCGTTATCAAGTCTGATTTGCTCGTTATCCTGAACGATAATAACATGGCCATCGACCCAAATGTGGGTGGCATGAATAATTACCTGCTAAAAATCACCAAATCAAGAACCTATAACCGACTGAAACAAGATATTTGGGAAGGACTTGGAAAACTGAATGGATTTGGTCCAAAGGCGCGCCGTCTGGTACAGAAGACAGAGCAAGCTTTAAAATCTGCTTTGCTGAAACAATCAAACTTGTTTGAGGGCATGGGATTCCGCTATTTTGGCCCGGTTGACGGACATGATGTGGTATATCTGACCGAAGTTCTCCGGAGCTTGAGCTATATTTCAGGTCCAAAGCTACTTCATGTGGTTACCAAAAAAGGAAAAGGTTTCAAACAGGCGGAGTTGAGGCAAACAGAGTATCATGCTCCGGGGAAATTTAATAAACATACCGGAGAACTTCTGGACTGCGAATGCGCAGTAAATAAACCTCCCAAATTTCAGAACGTTTTTGGTCAAACCATGATCGAACTGGCTGAAAAAAATGACCGGATTGTTGCCATAACACCAGCCATGCCTTCGGGATGTTCGCTAAACCTGATGATGGAAAAAATGCCGGACCGGGTTTTTGATGTAGGAATTGCAGAACAACATGCAGTCACATTCTCTGCCGGACTAGCTATTCAGGGAATGATTCCGTATTGCAACATTTACTCCACTTTTATGCAGCGTGCCTATGATCAGGTTATTCATGATGTGGCTCTGCAAAACTTGCAGGTTGTTTTCTGTCTCGACAGGGGAGGCCTGGTCGGTCCTGATGGTGCAACGCATCATGGCGTTTTCGATCTGGCCTACATGCGTTTAGTCCCAAATATGATCGTTGTCGCACCAATGGACGAAATCGAACTTCGAAATATGTTATTTACAAGCCAGAATGAGAATCACGGACCGTTTTCGATTCGTTATCCTCGAGGCTGCGGTTGTGTGATCGATTGGCAAAAACCGATGGAAGCCATTCCCATCGGGAAAAGCAGGCAAATTTCAGAAGGATCAGGGTTGGCAATCCTGACCATAGGAACTGTAGGAATCCAAACAAGCAGGGTGATTAAAATGCTTCAGAAGGATGAAATCTTTGCAGCTCATTTTGATATGCGGTTTGTAAAACCTTTGGATGTAGAAGCCCTTCATATGATATTTACAAATTATCAACGGGTGGTAACCATTGAAGATGGTGTCTTACTCGGAGGATTTGGAAGCGCTGTTCTGGAATTTAAGTCAGATCATCGGTATAATGCCCGCCTAAAGCGAATTGGATTACCCGATCAGTTTATTGACCATGGTACTACCGAAGAACTTTACCGTGATTTTGGCCTCGATCAGCAAGGAATTTATAAAACGGTCAAAGCCTTCATGTTGGAGGAATAAACGCGTTGTATACTTTTTGCATGGATGGTGCGTTTATTTGGCATACATTTAAAATATTCTCACCTTGGAATATTATTTTAAGAAACGTCGCTGGAAAATTTTGCTGCTGCTTCTGGCTGTAGGAATTGGAATCGGTTCATTTTTTTATACCAACTGGCTGGTCAGGAAAATGGCAGTCGAAGAGCGCAAAAATGTGGAATTATGGGCCGAAGCTACCCGAAAACTGGCCAGTCCTGATATAAGTTCAAGTCTGGACATCACTTTTCTAGTGGATATTCTCAACAGGAATACAACTATCCCAATTATCATTTCTGATAGCAACGATTCGATTTTGGAAAATAAGAACATTTCGTATTCTGAAGTAAATAAGGATCGGGTATTGATGCGTGAATTGAAAAAGATGAAAGAGGAAAACGAACCGATTGTCATCTCAATCACAGAAACGGAAAAGCAGTATTTATATTATCGCGATTCGATTCTGCTCGAAAACCTGAAGTATTATCCGCTCATTCAGTTTGCGGTGGTTTTTTTGTTTATTGTTATAGCCTACCTGGCATTTAACTCATCCCGCAATGCTGAGCAAAACCAGGTTTGGGTGGGTATGTCGAAAGAAACAGCTCATCAGTTGGGAACACCTATTTCATCCTTGATGGCCTGGGTTGAACTGCTCAAAATGCAGAATATTGATGCGAACCTGATTCAGGAATTTGAAAAAGATACCCAACGGCTTCAGAAAATTACCGAACGTTTTTCAAAGATTGGTTCCATTCCCGAACTTGTTCGCACCAATGTTGCCGAAACAATAATATCGACAGTAGAATATTTGAAAACCCGGTCGTCGGGGAAAGTGAAATTTGTCCTCGATTTTGATCAGCACAAAAATTTCGAGGTTCCGCTGAATGCATCTTTGTTCAGCTGGGTTATTGAAAACCTGTGCAAAAACGCGATCGATGCCATGAATAACAATGGAACAATTCAGGTTACCATTGTAGAAAAAGGGGAGCAAATATATATTGATGTCACGGATTCGGGCAAGGGAATTTCGAAAGCATATTTCAAAACAGTTTTTCAACCTGGCTTTACTACGAAAAAAAGAGGTTGGGGCCTGGGACTGTCGCTTGCCAAACGGATTGTTGAGAATTATCATAAAGGTAAGATATTCCTGAGACAATCCGAGATCAACAAAGGAACCACCTTCAGAATCATCCTGAACCGGGGATAATTTATCAACCTTCCGGAATTCAACTAAATTACTGGATTTTAGCTGTTTATGGAACGAAAATATTTTTAGGACGAAAGGCGGTTAAAAAAATGGATATATTTTCGGCGTTTGTATATTTTTTATACTTTTGCAACACTTTTTTCGGTCAATGAGCACTTTATCATTCTATAACATTGCATTCAAAGGTTTGTCGCAGGGCAAGCACATTTTTGATTTTGAAATAGACCGGAAATTCTTTGCTGAATTTGAAGGTAGTATTTTAGAAGATGGCCAGGTAAACGTTCGATTGACTCTTGAAAAACAGAGTTCGCTGATGATTTTCTGGTTTGAGGTTCAGGGAACGGTAGAGGTTCAATGCGATCGTTGCCTCGAAATGTACAATCAGCCAATCAAAAGTAAAGATCGGATTTTTGTTAAATTTGGCGAAAAGGAGTTTGTTGAGGGCGATGATGTGATTTGGGTGAGTACAAACGATTATCAGTTGAACGTTGCTCAATTGATTTATGAATTTATTGGTTTGGCTATTCCGATCAAGAAAATTCATCCTGACGATGAAGAAGGAAATTCAATGTGTGATTCGGAAATGATCGAAAAGTTGGAAAAATACATTGTTAGAGAAGGCGAAGAAAACCCTTCAGTCTGGAAAGATTTAAAGAAATTATTAGATAACGAATAAAGAAAATTTAAGATGGCACATCCAAAACACCGGGTAGGTAAATCCCGCAGAGACAAAAGAAGAACGCATTACAAAGCTATTCCAGCCACTTTGGCCGCTTGTTCAAATTGTGGTACAACTGTTAAATATCACACAGTGTGTCCGGAATGCGGATATTACAGAGGTAAGTTAGCAATCGAAAAAGACGTTACAGTATAATAACTACACCAGTATGATCAGAAGAACATTGTTCTTCTGATCCTTTTTTATCCCCTCCTGAGATATTATTTGAGCGATTAATGAATTGCTTTAAAAGGAGTTAGGTAATTTTATGCCTGATCTCTCTTTGCTAATCGGTTTTTTCCTTCTATCTTGCGCCTCGTTTTAATTTTCCAAAAGTTTTTAAGAATTATTTTTGACCTTTCGGTAAACTATCGGAAGTGCTTAAATAGATGGATTTGATTTAAAATTTTTTTAATATGAGTAAAGTTCGTGCTGCAATAACAGGCGTTGGAGCATTTCTGCCAGAGTATCGTATGACCAATGAAGAGATAAGTACGTTGGTTGAAACCTCGGATGAGTGGATTATGCAACGGATCGGCATTAAAGAACGCCGGATTTTGAAAGAAGAAGGATGGGCAACTTCCGATATGGGTGCCGCTGCAATTAATCAACTGCTCAAGAAAACAGGAACCAAACCTGAAGATATCGAATTGCTGATTTGTGCCACCATTACTCCCGATAGTCCTCTTCCTGCCACTGCAAACCTTATCTCTTATAAGGCCGGATTGATTAACTCATGGAGTTTTGACCTGACCGCGGCATGTTCTGGATTTGTATATGCATTGACTACCGGCGCAAAGTTCATTGAGAGTGGACAATATAAGAAAGTGATCGTTCTGGGCGCAGATATGATGTCGTCGATCACCAATTACAAGGATCGGGCGACTTGTCCGTTATTTGGAGACGGTGCAGCAGCTGTATTACTTGAACCTTCCACCGAAGATGTAGGTGTCATTGACCACATCAATCGTGTTGACGGAGGCGGAGCTCAGTATCTCCAGATAAAAAGTGGTGGATCACTAAGTCCGGCCACTCATGAATCAGTCGACAATGATGGGCATTTTGTAGTACAGGAAGGTCAGACTGTATTCAAAACTGCAGTTTCGAATATGGCCGATATCGCTACCGAATTGATGGCGAAACATCAAATTTCAGGAGAGGATTTGACGTGGCTGGTTCCCCATCAGGCCAATATGAGAATTATTGATGCAGTTGGTCGCCGGATGGGAATCGATAAAAAGAAGGTGATGGTCAATATCCGGAAGTATGGTAACACCACTGCAGCCACAATCCCGCTTTGTTTATACGATTACGAAAAACACCTCAAAAAAGGAGACAATATTGTGCTGGTGGCTTTTGGGGCTGGGTTTACCTGGGGAACTGTTTATCTGAAATGGGCTTACGATACGAAATAGATTCTATCTTTACTTCCTCTAACTAAATATAGTCATGGGAAAACTGATTATCAGAAGTCACGCTGAATTTGAGGAGCATGTTGGTCAGGAACTGGGTGTTTCATCCTACATTACTGTTACCCAGGAGCAGATTAACAAATTTGCGGATGCCACTTTCGATCATCAATGGATTCATGTGGATGAGGAAAGGGCTAAAAAGGAAGGCAAATTTGGAAGTACCATTGCTCACGGTTACCTCACTCTTTCGCTTTTGCCTTGCATGTGGAACGAGATTCTTCAGGTTGAAAATATTTCCATGCTGGTAAACTACGGAGTGGATGAGTTCCGGTTTAACCAACCTGTGCTGGTCAACAGCAAGATCAGAACCCGGGTGGTACTTCGCTCGGTGACCAACCTCAGAGGAATAACCAAAATCCAATTGAATGTTCACATGGAAATTGAAGGCAACAAAAAACCTGCTTTTGAGGGGATTATGACTTTCCTGTACCATTTTATTTAGCACAAATTTGTAATAAAAGATATTTTACTAAACGTGTTTCCGATAAGGAAGCGCGTTTGTTTTTTTCATAAGGTTCATATTTTTAGCAGTACTGGATTGATCTTAGATCAGCTTTAGTATATTTGAAGTCAGTATTTATAACCTAGGAACAATGGCTAAAGAAAATCGTGAAATTAATCTGCAGGTAATTAACCTCATTGCCAAAGGAACCCGAATTATCGGAGATCTGATTTCTGATGGTGATATTCGGATTGATGGTGAAGTTTTAGGAAATTTGGACACAAAAGGTCGTTTGGTAATTGGAGTTTCAGGTCTGTTGGAGGGCGATATCAGGAGTAAGAGCTGTGAAATTGCCGGGACTCAAAAAGGCAGCCTGTATATTACCGAAATGCTTTCATTAAAAGCTTCGTCCAGTGTTACAGGCGATATCCTGACAGGAAAACTATCGATTGAACCTGGAGCATATTTTGCCGGAAAATGCACCATGGGTGAAGAATCAGACGAAAATGGATCCAGATAAATTTCAAAAGCCCAAAAAGAAAGTTGATGATTTTATCAGGTATTCCAGCCTGGCATTTGAAATGATCATGATCATGGGTGTTGGGGTTTTTGCCGGAGTTAAAATTGATTACTGGCTCGGTTTAAATTTCCCTGTCTTCACTCTGGTACTGATGATCTTTTCTGTTGTCGGAGCAACATACCATGCCATCCGCAAATTCCTTTAAGCACTGAAGAACATCCGGAGAAACAAATAAACTTACGATCTGCGAATGAAACAATTTCTGATAAAATCTACCATTCTTACCATCCTGGTATTCCTTCTGGGATTTATTTTTTATTCAACGGTTTTCAAATCCTTTTACCTTCCGGTTTTACCTTTTGCTGTACTTTTATTTTATTCGACTACAATTCTTCTACATGCCTATCTGTTGAATCTTGAAGGCAAATCAGCCGCCCGTTTTACCTCTCAATATATGGCTGTGAGCTTTCTGAAAATGTTTTTCTATCTGGCTGTAGCCATTGGCTATGTGATTGTTGACCGGGGAAATGCCAAACCGTTTATCGCAGGGTTTTTACTTCTTTATGTTGTTTATACCAGTTTTGAAGTCATAGAATATTTGAAAGTTGTAAAACAAAATAAATAGAGCTCAAACTTTGTATTGGAAGTCTTACTTTATTTGCTTAAAAAAATTAATTTTGTTGGTGACAGAATTCAAAGAAAGTTAAAATGACACCATTGATACGATCCTTCTTATTGTTCATTTTCACCATTCTTTTGAGTGCCGGAATCAGTCGGGCCAACGAAACCGAAACGGCAGGCAAAGAAGGTGGAAATACTGAAATATTTAATCCCGGAAAGTTTGTGATTGAGCACGTATCAGATTCGTACGAGTGGCATATCGCTACTTTTGGCGAAACTCAAGTTAGTGTTCCCCTGCCAATTATTCTTTATAGCTCAGGCAAAGGATTGAATTTTTTCATGTCGTCGAAGTTTCACCATGGAAAGGAAGCTTACAAGAATTTCAGGATTGAGCACGAAGGAAAAAATGAGGGCAAAATTGTTGAGTTGAATGAAACGGGAGAGGTCACAGGCTTACCCATCAATCTGTCGATTACTAAGACGGTGGCAGGGATTTTTGTGAGTGTGATTGTTTTGCTCCTGATTTTTCTGAACATCGCCAAAGCTGCCAAACGACGCACAGGTCAGGCTCCGCAAGGAATGCAAAACCTTTTTGAGCCCGTTATCCTTTTTGTCCGCGACGATATTGCAAAGCCGGCCATTGGTGAAAAGCGCTTCGAAAAATTCATGCCATTCCTACTGACTGTATTCTTTTTTATTTTGATTAACAATCTTTTAGGTCTGGTTCCGATCTTCCCGTTTGGGGCAAATGTGACCGGAAATATTGGGGTTACCCTGGTTTTGGCTCTGTTCACTTTTCTGGTCACAACCTTCAATACGAACAAGGAATATTGGAAAGAAATTTACAATCCCGAAGTCCCCTGGTGGCTGAAGTTTCCGATACCGCTGATGCCAATCGTTGAACTCACCGGGGTAATTACAAAGCCATTCGTATTGATGATCCGACTCTTCGCCAACATGTTGGCCGGGCATTTAATTGTGACTGTTTTTGTAAGCCTGATTTTCATCTTTGCCGTAAAGTTGGGTGTTGGAGGAGGCTTGGGAGTCTCGGTAATTTCTGTATTGTTTTCGGTATTTATGTTGCTGCTTGATGTGTTGGTATCATTTATTCAGGCTTATGTATTTACCTTATTATCAGCGCTGTATTTCGGTATGGCTTCACCAGAACATCATTAGTTTTCAATTCATATTAAAATCAATTTTATGACTGCATTATCCATTATTTTAGCAGAAACAGCAAGTTTAGCTGTCGGACCTATGGGAGCTGCACTGGGTGCAGGCCTGGCCGCAATTGGTGCCGGTATTGGTATTGGCCGAATTGGCGCCAGTGCTATGGAAGCCATTGCCCGTCAACCTGAAGCCGTTGGAGACATCCGTTCAAACATGATTGTTTCCGCCGCTCTGATCGAAGGCGTTGCATTTTTTGCCGTCATCATCTGTGCATTGGTTGTTTTCTTGTAAAATTTTTGTTTTGTTGCCCGCTCCCGGGATTGCCGGGAGTTTGGGCTTCGTTTAACTAACAATCACAACAATTATGGGATTTGTAACTCCGGATTACGGTACAATATTTTGGATGCTTATTATTTTCGGGATCGTACTGTTTATCCTGAAAAAATTTGCTTGGGGGCCAATTTTGAAAGCATTGAAAGATCGCGAAAAATCGATTTCGGATGCCTTGAATTCGGCTGAAAAAGCCCGAAAGGATGTTGCCGGATTAAAGGCCAGTAATGATCAGATTATTACGGAAGCCCGAAAAGAAAAAGATCTGATCCTGAAAGAAGCCCGCGACATCAAAGATAAAATTGTGGCTGATGCTAAAAACCTGGCCAATGCAGAAGCTCAGAAAAGCATCGAATATGCACGGCAGCAAATCAATGCCGAAAAAATGGCTGCCATTAACGACATCAAGAAACAGGTAGCCGAACTGTCGGTTATGATCGCTGAAAAAGTGATCAGAAAAGAGCTTGAAAACACAAAAGATCAGGAAATCCTGGTTGAAAGTCTGTTAAAGGACCTGAAGTTGAAATAATCGTATGGATCAAAGTAAAATAAACGTTCGGTACGCCAAAGCATTTTTTACCCTGGCCAAAGAAAAAGGTCTGACCACAGAACTCCGTCGGGATGCAGAATTAATCGCTGATGTTTGTGCCACAAGTACCGATTTCAACCTTCTGCTGGATAGTCCGGTGGTCAAAACTTCAGCGAAAGTGAAAGCAATACAGAGCATTTTTGAAGGAAAAGTCAATGTTTTGTCGTTAAATTTTCTGGTTTTAATTACCGGAAATAAACGCGAAAGATATATCCCCGGAATCTTCAGGAACCTCGAAGATTTATACCGACAGGAAGAAGGTATCAAAACGGCCGTGCTGACCAGTTCCCAGCCGCTCAACAATTCGATTGTGCTTCAGGTAAAGCAAATTCTGGAAAAAGAATTTAAATCAAAAGTAGAATTGAGTCAGAAAATTGATGAAACGATCATTGGCGGTTTTATTCTTCGTGTTGGTGATCAGCAATATGACGCAAGCATACTGAATCAGATTAAAAAAATAAAAGAGCAACTGCTCCAGACAGAATTGAAATAGATTAACCCCAGATAAAATCAGAATAAGATGGCAAATATAAAACCTGCTGAAGTTTCAGAAATTCTCAGGCAACAACTGGAAGGCTTTAAAAGCCAGGCGGAATTGGAGGAAGTAGGGACTGTACTTCAGGTTGGAGACGGGATAGCGCGAATTTACGGCCTTTCGAATGTAGAGTCGAACGAAATGATCGAATTCGATTCAGGAGTAAAAGGGATCGTTCTAAACCTTGAAGAAGATAATGTTGGAGCGGTAATCCTTGGCCTCACCAGCGAAATTAAAGAGGGTGATACGGTAAAACGCTTGAGACGTATTGCTTCGATCGAAGTAGGTGAAGGCCTGCTTGGCAGGGTAATTAATACATTGGGAGAAGCGATCGACGGAAAGGGAGTGATTGAAGGTAAAAAATATATCATGCCGTTGGAACGGAAGGCTCCCGGGGTAATTTTCAGACAACCGGTAACGCAACCTCTGCAAACCGGACTGAAAGCCATCGATGCCATGATTCCGATTGGTCGTGGTCAGCGTGAATTGATCATTGGTGACCGCCAAACCGGGAAAACTGCAGTGGCTATAGATACCATTATCAACCAGCGCGAAAATTTTGAACAAGGTAAACCCGTATATTGCATATATGTAGCCATCGGCCAAAAAGGCTCGACTGTGGCCAACCTGGCTCATACGCTCGAAAAACACGGAGCGATGGCTTACACTGTGATCGTATCAGCCACAGCATCCGATCCGGCTGCGCTTCAATATTATGCGCCTTATGCAGGTGCTGCCATCGGAGAATTTTTCCGCGATACCGGCCGCGATGCGCTGATCATTTTTGATGACCTTTCGAAACAGGCCGTTTCGTACCGCGAAGTTTCCCTGTTGCTGCGCCGTCCACCAGGCCGCGAAGCCTATCCGGGTGATGTATTTTATTTGCATTCACGTTTGCTCGAACGTGCTGCGAAAATTATCAAATCGGATGAAATGGCAGCTCAAATGAATGATTTACCTGAATGCCTGAAAGGAATAGTGAAAGGCGGAGGTTCGCTAACTGCCCTTCCAATTGTTGAAACTCAGGCCGGCGACGTTTCGGCCTACATTCCGACCAATGTGATTTCAATTACCGATGGTCAGATTTTCCTCGAAACCAACCTGTTTAATTCAGGTATTCGTCCGGCAATCAATGTGGGGATTTCAGTTTCGCGTGTGGGCGGAAATGCCCAGATCAAAGGCATGAAAAAGATTGCTGGAACCCTAAAACTCGACCAGGCGCAATTCCGTGAACTGGAAGCTTTCTCGAAATTCGGTTCCGACCTGGATGCAGCAACCATGCGTGTTCTCGACAAGGGGCGCAAGAATGTCGAAATTCTGAAACAAAAACAATATGCACCTTTCAAAATAGAGCACCAGATTGCCATTATTTACTGCGGAGTGAAGGAGTTGCTGCGCGATATACATGTGGATTATATCGGAGCGTTTGAGCGCGATTTCCTGGAGTTGCTTGAAATGCAGTACCGCGATGTTCTCGATCAGCTGAAGGCTGGAGTTTTAACTGATAAAGAAACTCAGGCAATCGAAAAAGTGGCTGCTGAAGTGGCTGAAAGATATTCAGCTTAGCTTGAAACGGACTGAAAATTCACTCAAAGTTTTGAAATGGCCAATTTAAAAGAAATAAGAACCCGTATCACTTCGGTAAAAACTACCCGACAGGTAACCAGCGCGATGAAGATGGTATCGGCAGCCAAACTGAAAAAGGCTCAGGATGCCATTTTGCAGATTCGTCCTTATGCCGGAAAACTGTCGGAGCTGCTTTCTTCCTTAAGTTCGGCTCTTGAAAGTACCGAAGGTTCGGTTTTTACCATACAGCGCATTCCTGAAAAAGTTCTGATTGTTTTGATCAGTTCCAACCGTGGGTTATGCGGTGGATTTAATTCATATATCGCAAAAAAAGCCATTCATTCTGCCAAAACTGACTATGCAAAGCAATTAAATGCTGGCAACCTGGATTTTTTGGTCATCGGAAAGCAAGGTGGAAAGGTCTTGCGATCCTACCAAATTCAGCCCATTGGCGATAAAAATGAATTGTTCGATAACCTGACTTTCGATCCTGTTTCGGAAGTTGCCAGTTCGTTCATGGACGACTTCATCCGTGGCAAGTACGACCGGATTGATCTGGTATACAATAAATTCGTCAATGCAGCATCGCAGGAATTGGTTTCAGAGCAATTCTTACCTGTTCTACCTGCAGCTCCAGTTGAGAAAAAACAAAATATCAACTATATCTTTGAGCCATCGCTTGAATATATTGTAGAGGTAATGATTCCAAGGTCCTTGAGAATTCAGTTATACAAAGCCCTGCTCGATTCACATGCGGCAGAACATGGTGCCCGCATGACCGCCATGCACAAGGCTACCGACAATGCAACTGATTTAATTAATGAATTAACACTAAACTTCAACAAAGCCCGTCAGGCGGCTATTACCAATGCAATTCTGGAGGTTACCAATGGCTCAGAAGCTTTAAGCGGATAAGATTTTAGGTAGAAATATAATCAACCCGCAAACCAGGGCTGCCACAGCGCTGATTAATACAGCACCTGCTGAAACATCTTTCACGATTCGGGCAGTTTCATGATACTCCGGAAATAAATGATCCGACAGTCGTTCAATAACCGTATTGAATGCTTCGGCTGCCCAAACCAAGGCAATTGCAATCAGTGCAACACACCACTCTGTGCTTGAAATTTTCAGCAAAAAACCTGCTGCAATTGCAGCAATGGTAGCAATCAGATGAATCCGGGCATTGGGTTCCGATTTGACGAGTTCGCAGATTCCTTTAAACGCAAAACCAAAACTTTGAATGCGCTTACTTAAGCCGTTCTTACTGTTTTCCATGTTTTTTCGAATCGTTTTTATTGAGCCATTTATTCAATTTAAAAGTCAAAAATGCACTTCCGGCACCCACGATCATACCTCCCAAAACATCGGAAGGATAATGTACACCCAGGTACATACGCGAATAGCCAATAGTTCCCGCCCATAAGTAGGATGGAACAATGACATACCATTTTGGAAAATTCAGACTCAGGGACGTGGCAGTTGCAAAAGCGCTCGAAGTGTGCCCCGAAGGAAAGGAAGGGCTGGTTTCATCCACTTTATTTACGATATCGGGGTAGGTCACAAAAGGCCGGTCTCGGTTTACTGAATACTTTAAAGCGGAGGTAACTCCCAAATTTATAGCACTCGCAACAACTATCTGGGCGGCACAATTAATCAGTTTGTCGTCATGTTTAATGAGACCTGCAACTCCCACTGTGATTGGAACTCCCAATACGACCGCATTGTTCGAGTTAGTTACAAAAATCATGAAGCCATCGGCAGGTAATGGTTCCGAAGAATGGATGGCACGTAAGATTCGGATGTCAGCGTTTTGGGAGAACGACATTCCTGAAATCAATAAAAATAGCACCACCAGAATTCTGTTCCTGAACTTCAAAATTGAAGAGTTAGATTTGTTCACAATGAGTGTCTGTTAAAAGGTATTTTACCTAAAGCCCAATAAATTGAGCAATTATCATTTGTCGATCCTGCCATACTTCGCCGAATATACATAATTATTGCTCAAGGCTGCTGGCGTTAATGTGTAATCAGCTTCTTTGACAGCGTATCCGTAATCCGTTTCATTGAACCTTAAGTTCGTAATCCAATTGGCTAAAGTTAGGGGTTTTATACACATTCTTAAGGAACAGTAGGAGATTTCAGAAATGAAATCCTTTTACTACCTTTAAAGTTCAAATTTACAGCGATGGAGTGGAAGGCTAATCTGATGTATTTTCTGACTGCAACAGGTATTTTGAATACTTTGTTTTTGGCTGTTTTCGTGTTCACCCAAAAGTCAAGAAATCGATTCTCAAATAAAATCCTGTCGGCTATTCTGGTATTGTTTGCCATCAAAATTGGCTATGCCTCGCTCGAGCAGCAATTATGGTCGTCGGGATTTATTTACTTTTTTTATACCAACCTGGCTGTTACCGCGTATTTGTGCATCGTTCCGCTATTTATTTTCTATATCGGTTCGATCACCGACAAGGATTATAAACCAGGGATCAGGGCATATCTGTTTTTACTTCCGGCTTTTATCTTTGCCATTTCTTTGTCTGTTACCGGATTTTTATCGATTCAGGCATTTTACCTGATGCAGGTTTTCTTTATCAGCTTTTCATTGGTCAGCGGCTACAAACTGGTAAAGCTCAGGAGGCAATTCAGGAAGAATCCTTCACCGAACCGGAAATTGATGAATTGGTTACTCATGATTCAATTCGGGATCATGGTGGTTTGGGCTACTGCATTCGGTCCGTTTGTTTATGAGTTGACTGCTTTCTATTCATTAGCCGTTTATCTGCTGATTAAAACAATTTTAGGTGACCTGAAAACCATCAATTTGGGTTGGCAAAGCAAGCCAGCGGTTTCGGAAGCCAAAATCGACCTGATCATCCGCCTGAAAGCCGTGATGGAAACCGAGAAAATCTATATGGATTCAGGCCTGACCTTGCCCAGGCTGGCTCAAAAACTATCGGTTTCACTTCATTCCTTGTCGCGTGAAATCAACAATTATTACAACCAGAATTTCACCGAATACATCAACTCTTTCCGGATTGAAGAAGCATGCAAAATGCTTTCCTCGGATATTTACGACAACCTCACCATCGAAGGAATTGCCTACGACTGCGGATTTAATTCGCTTTCATCTTTTAATTCCGCATTTAAGAAACAAATGAATCTTACTCCCAGCCAGTTCCGGATTACGAAGAAAAACAGCCTTTCGATCAGTTACAATTGATTTTTTGAGAAAACCTCTTGCAGATTTATAAATTCGTCAGTCAGGGTGAATGGCGATAGCTAATTTTGGATGTGTTTTCGTTCTATTCAATCCAAAAGCTATCCCGTCATGAAACAGTTCAATTCAAAAATCAGGCTTACATTTCGCAAAATTAAAAAGAGTTATTTTTTTCTGATCATCTTAGGATTTATCTCCCTGCTATGGTTCCTCATCAGGGTCATTCCAAAACCTTCGCGTGCCGCTTATCCTTGTCAGCGAGCCGCATTCCCGATTGCATCAGCCTTTGTTCTTTGGATTGCCTGTACCTTGTTTTCGCAATCCATTTTTTCAAAAGCCAGACTGGCATTCGCAAAAGGAAATCATACGAAAGCTTTGCTTTTTTCAGCTACAGCATTCCTGGTTTTTATGATCACCATTTTTGGTTTCCAGATCAAGGATTCTGCTTACAGCGCAATCAATTTTCACCGGATTTCTGAAGAAGGAAAACAGTTATATGCCAGGAATCTGACGGATGGAACCCAGAGTATTATTGAACCGGAGGCAACGGTTGCCATTGTTCGTTCGGAGAAATCACAGGCTGCCGACATTTCGATTGAAGACATAAACCGGATGATCCATAAAGCGGTTGCAATGGCAGGTGGTTTCGATACCCTGATTCATGAAGGAGATCGTGTGGTCATCAAGCCAAATGTGATTGCCGGGCGATCGCAGGGAGCAAGTTATGGCAATGCTTTCCCGAAGGAGGCCAACGGAATCGCTACCGATTACCGGATTATTCAAGTGGTGGTAAACATGGTTCGTGAAAAAAACAAAACCGGCAAAATTGTGATGATCGAAGGTTCGGGATATGGGCTGACCAGGAAAAACATCAATGCCATCGGTTATAACAAAATCACCGGACTGGATAGCATTATTTGTCTGGATGAAAACATTGTAAAATGGTACGATACCAATTCAAAAACTTTAACCAAAGTAAGCCTGCCAAAAGGTAAAAATTTGTACTCTGCAGCAAATGTGTATTACCTGAACAAAGTATATGCTGACGCCAAGGTGTTGATTAGTCTGCCTTGCCTGAAATCACATTTTCTGACCGGAATCACTGGCGGAATTAAAAACGTTGGCATTGGAGCGACTCCGGTTGAAATGTATGGAAATGGTCTGTCTTCTCCGGAAGATGACCAGCCTGGCCGTTGGAACCATATTCAACATGGCGACTTCTCGACTCAAACCGTTCCGTTGGATAAATGGATTCACGACTTTTATTTGTGCAAGCCAGTCAGCTATGTCATCATGGACGGTCTGCAGGGAGCCGATTATGGTCCTTATCCGGGAAGCAACAGCTCTCATTTACTGAAAGATGTACAGAAAAATCTGAGAGTCATTCTGGCTGGAAACGATCCGTTGGCCGTGGATGCCACCGAAGCGCTTATTGCAGGTTTCGACCCTTATCTGATTGGCCATCTTGTTTTATTGGGCAAAGACTCCATCGGCTGTATCAACCCGGCCCGGATCAAAATAAAGGGCACCCAGCTACACGAAATTAAAACCAATTTCAGGGAAGATAACCCGGGAAAGAAATGTAAAACGACCGATTTTACTGCGCCAGCAGTGAGTCTTTCCAGGCTGGAACTGAAAGACGATCAATTGGAGATCGGGTTAAATTCGTCCGATGAAATTGCCAAAGTAGAAGTAGCATACAATGACACCATTTTGGGACCTATTGTGGTGAAGAACTTTAATGCAATTCAATACCCGATTTCAATTTCCAATCTCAATATGGAAAAAGTAGCCATCCTGGTGTATGACAAATTCCTGAATTGTACAAAGCTGAAGGCATCGTCCACAGGGATCAGGAAATTAGGAACAAGTGAAAACCTGATTATTTATCCAAATCCGGCGAAGAATTATCTTCGGGTTGAAAATCCATTTCCGGAGAATTCTGGGGCAAAATACAGTATTTATAACTCCACAGGTCAGAAAGTCACCAACGGAAAGCTTATCAATGAAATCAATATCAACGGATTAGAAGCTGGCCGATACTTTTTAAAAGTTGCTGACCGGGAAACCGTTTTTCAGGAATCGTTTATCAAGGAATGATCCTATGCATTGCTGGCATTGTTAGATGGGAAACGCAGTTAGTACAAACAGGAGATCCCGGTCGGAAAACGATCGGGATTTTTATTATCCAGCACTGGCGCGTGTTTCCGCGCAACTATGCGATTTTTAGCGCATTTTTTTGTTCATTTTTTCATAATCTTTTTTGAGTGAATATTTTTCATTAAATTGCTCTTCTTTTTTTCATATTTAGTTTGGTTATTATCAGAAGTTTGAAGAATCCTATCAGCAATTCATTGATATAAGGAAATCTTTGGTATACCCTTTGGTGTATTCGCTGCTCTCATTTGTGAACACGAACAATTATTTGGAATACATAAGAAATTCAACATGAAACGATTTATAATCATGATTTGGACTGTATTGCTGCTTATTCTGTTGAATAGCTGCAATATGAGCAACCTGGATTTTAGTAAGCTCTCGGAAGAAGCAAATCTGAACCCTTCGCTGGTTGCCCCATTAGCTAAAGCAAATATTACCGGTTGGGATTTATTTAAATCAGCCTATAAAGAACAAGGTTCCAATGGAGTGGTCAGGCTGGTTTATACCCAAAATGATTTGATTAAATACAATGTTCACGATCTGATGAACCTTCCGGCGCAACAGAAATTCTCTTCGATCGGGAAAGAATTGGGTGAAATTTCTCCCGGAGATGTGTCCATAAGCAGGGCAGTTTCGCTCTCCGAATTGATTACCCAGCTGGGTGGCGGAATTAAGGATAACGAACAAAACAATGGCACGAATGCCATCTTCCCGGCATACTCATACACAGGGTCTGAAGTTCGTTTCAGCCTGGATCCGATAACTGAATACACTTCAATTACCTTGAGTAGCGGAACAATAGAAATTACGCTCGAAAACAAGTTAAAGATACCTGTGACCATCATTGGGAGCCTTTTCGATACCGGCAATAACCGCAAAATCATGGACTTTTCTTTTACCAACATTCTGTCTGGCACATCGTCAAAAGAATCGCTCAGCCTGGTCGGCCTTCAGCTTTCAAATAAGGTTGAATTTAGACTGTCGTCGTTCCAGACTCCAGGATCAGAAACCGAAGTACCGATTAATTTGAGCGATTATCTCAAAGTTACGTTTGACTTAAAAAATCTAAAAATTTCCTCTGGGAATGTAATGGTTAAACCTCAGATTCTTGAGGCAACTTCCGGCACATTTGGTTTTGTTTTTCCTGAATCGGATATGAAAGCTTTTTCAGCCGTGTTGAAGAAAGGAACGATCAGTATCAAAACGGTCAACTCATCAAAGCTGAATGGAACGATTAATCTGGTGCTGAACGAAATGAAAAGGAACGGCGCTGCAATTCAGGCAAATATTCCTTTAAATGGAAGCTCAACTTCTATTGATCTTACCGGTGCAGAAATCAACTTTTCCTCGGATCCTTTAAATCCATTTAACCAGATTCCATATACCTATTCTGTTCAGGTTGATAATTCGGGAGGATATATCAATTTTGCCTCAACCGATATGCTAAAAATGGATATTAGCCTGGATGGACTTGATTTTCAGTCACTCAACGGCGATTTTGGTTCACGAAAAATGCAGATCGATCCGGGCAATTTTGTCCTGGATGTATTACAAAAACTTGGTGGTGATTTTGTTGTGGCTAATCCAGCGCTTTCATTAATCCTTCATAACTCCATCGGAATGCCCGCTGAAGTCAGTCTGAACATGAAAGCTTCAAGTAAGTCTGGTCGGACTGGAACCCTGCAACGTAATCCGGGCAGCTTCAACATTCCGGTTCCTGCTGATATTCAGGCAGGGACAGCGACCGCAACGGTTGAATATAATAGGCAGAATTCCAATATCATCGATTTCATGGCACTTCCACCAAACAGTACAATTTCGTACAATGGGGAAATTGATTTTAATAAAGGAAATGTCGTTACTCCACTCAATCCAAATTTCCTGAATTCTGCATCCGCTTTTTCAATCGATCTGGCCCTGGATATTCCGATGGAGCTGAAAATCAGCACCCTGTCGTTTAACGACACCACTTCAATCACAGGGAGCAGTTTTAATAAGGTTGAAAGTGCCGAATTGACGATCAGTGCCAGTAACGGGATTCCGCTAGACCTGGATATGCAGTTGTTTTTTGTAGATACCATTTCAAAAAGACAATACGGAACTTCAAAGAGTGTTAAGATTTTGTCGGCGGCACAAATAAGCGCTGCAGGCGAATATATTCCCGTACAATCGACGCAAATCTTTTCCCTTGATCAGAGTGAAATGGTCAATCTCCGCAAAGCGAACGGGGTTGTTTTTTCCGGAACAGTTATATCTCCTGCCGGAAAGGATAAAGCGGTCTCCATTCTATCAACCAGTAAAATAGACCTGAAAGTGGTAATGAAGTCAAAAATCAATCTGTAATAGGACTAAAATGAAAAATTTTCAAACTAAAATATTTCTTGCTGTTCTGATTCTTGGGTCAGCAATACCGACCCTGTTTGCTCAGGAAATTCCAACGCTCCAGTTTATGAAGGGATTGTCTCAGTCCGACCTTTTTAATCCGGCTTTGCACAACGATTCGACGAAATGGGTAGTCGGCCTTCCCGTATTATCCGGAGCGAATTATAGTTTTAACAGCGATTTTGCGACCGACAAATTGCTCCATAAAGGAACTGGAGCTTTATCCGATTCCCTGGTTCTTGATCTGGAGAAGTTCCAGGCTTCCTTAAGAAGTTCAAATACAATTCAGCAGCAATTCAGCGTTCCATATTTTTATCTCGGTTATCACTTAAAGAAGTCTTTTTTCAGTCTGGTGATTTCCGAAAAAGCATCGGCCAATCTGACTTTCAATAAAAGCCTGATTACCTTTCTGAAAGACGGCAATGCTTCATATATCGGGCAAAATGTCGACCTCGGCAACTTGAAAGTGGACGCTCTTCAGTATAGCGAATTTGCATTTTGTTATTCAACCAGTTTGCTGAAAGATAAGTTAACTCTTGGCCTGAGGGCAAAGGCTTTGTTTGGAAAATTTGCCCTGCAAACAGAAAAGATGGATATTCAGGTGGAAACCGCACCCGATGCTTCGTATGTGAATTTGAAGTCGGATATGAAAATCAACTTATCGGCGCCAATATCGGTTGAATATGATCAGGATGGCTATTTTTCAGCCATGAAAGGCACTCATATTTCTGGCGTGAATTACATGACCCAAACCGGGAACATGGGTTTTGCCATCGATTTTGGAGCCGTCTACAAGCTCACTCCAAAGTTATTGCTATCGGGAAGTATTATCGATCTGGGAAAGATCTCATTTAAAAATAGTGTCCTCAACCTGGACCACAGCTCGACCTACCAGTGGACAGGTATCGATTTTTCAAAATCGATTGACAACACAAGCGCTGGCTATATCAAACCTTCTGATTTAATTGATGCCGAGACGACCAAATTGAAAGATTCCTTCCGTCCGAAGAATACAGAGTTCAGTACTGAACCTTTTAAGATGACCATTCCGACGAAAATATTTCTGGGAGGGACCTATGACATAACCAGCCGTTTCAATATGGGATTGCTCGACCGGTTATACAAGTACGGCGATTATAGCCAGAATTCAGTGACCTTATCGGCAAATGCCCTGTTGGGAAAGATCTTCAGCCTGACCGGCAGTTATTCGATGATTGGAAATTCATCCACTAACCTTGGGCTTGGCATGGCTCTGAGGCTTGGCGC
Organism: Prolixibacteraceae bacterium; assembly: GCA_025355875.1. Taxonomy (GTDB): domain Bacteria; phylum Bacteroidota; class Bacteroidia; order Bacteroidales; family Prolixibacteraceae; genus Aquipluma. The sequence goes on from JANXYV010000162.1 coordinate 24,524, forward strand.
TGTGCAGATTTACTTTGTGAACGACAATGTACTGGCTTTTGTGAATCCATCCAATGTGGAAGTTGCCAATCTCCGTTTCGGGATTAATTTGCTGTTCAGCGGGAAAAGCAAAGTGGCCGTTAATTAAGCTTTATATTTACAAAATCATCCGGAACACAGTTTCCTTGCCTGGAACAGAGCGAACCTGAAGACTTCCGCCGTGAAGTCTCATGATTTGCCTTGACAAGCTGAGCCCGATCCCTGAACCGCTTTCGCGGGTAGTAAAGAACGGCACAAAAACCTGCTCTAAAATCTCTTGCGGAATTCCCGGCCCGTTATCGATCACACTGATTTCCGGATGCCTGTTGGCTGAATATTGCGCTGAAACATGAATACTTCCTTCAGTCTGATTGACCATTGCTTCCAATCCGTTTTTCATCAGGTTTAGCAGTACCTGTGAAATGAGGTTTTCATCTGCAAATAGTTCCAGTTCCGGAGGAACGATCGTGAATTTCAGATTAATCTTCCGGCTGTTTTCCAGAGCAAAAAACAGCACTTTGATCCGTTCGAACAGTTCGCTGATCCGGAATGCTTTTATGTTAGGTTTCGGCAAGCGGGTCAGTTTGCGGTATGACTCGACAAACAACATCAATCCATTTCCTTGTTCCTTGATCACATTCAGTCCGCGAATGGTGGTTTCAATGGTTTTCTCATCCATTTCTGCCGGAAGTACGGGTCGTCCGTCGATGGTAAAATACTTGGTCAGGCTTTCCGACAGGGAAGTGATGGGCGCAATGGAATTCATAATTTCGTGCATGAGAACACGGATAAGCTTCATCCAGGAGTCCAGCTCTTTTTCGTCCAGTTCATTTCGGATGTCCTGAACTGAAAGGAGCGTCAGTTCGTTGTCCGGTGTTTTAAAGGGTACCGCTTTCAGCGAAAGCTCAATCGTGCCCCGTTCCGACGACATCGAAACCAATTTCTGCTCAAATGGTTTGATTACCTGGACTGCATGAAAGAGGTTCCGGTTAATCCGCTCCAATTGGTTGATGTGCGTGAACACTTCGACGCCTAACATTCTTTTTGCCGCTGAATTGGCATGAAGCACAAATCCTTTTGAATTGCAGGTCACAATTCCGGTCGCTACGTGTTCAAGCAAGGTTTGAAAATACTGTTCACGTTGCTGGTTCTCAATCTTCAGCCGCTGAATCTGTTCATTCACTTTATTCAGGCCCAGATATAACTCGCGGATCGGTTTACCTGAGATATTGGTCGGAAATTGAAGTGACGAATCATTGTTTCGAATGGATTCAAGAAAATAATTCATTTTCCGGTTGGTGTTGTTCAGGTATTGGATGAGCATGAAAACCATCGGAATTTCCAGAATCAGGCAAATTGAGCCGAAAAAAACCAGGCTGCCGGTGAAAGCCAGGCTGGCCAGCAACGCAAATGATACGATCAGGAGCACCCTGGATATAATTTGGAAATAGAGGTTTTTGCTGATCATTGCCCCGACTTTTTAATTTTGTTGTAAAGTGTCTGGCGGGTAATTCCCAGTTGATCGGCGGCTGCGCTCAGGTTGCCGCCACTTTTTTCGATTGCTTTTTCGATCATCCGTTTTTCCATTTCTTCGAGTGTCGTTTCGTCTGAACTATTTTTTTCTGAAGCGATGGGTCGTATGAAGAAATCTTCCGGTTTCAGCACATTATTTTCGCTCAGGATGACCGCTTTCTCGATGGTATGCTGCAATTCGCGGATATTTCCCGGCCAGGAATATTTCAGAAGTTTATCCTGAGCCTGCTGATTGATTTTCAACTCAGGTTTATGGTATTTCGAGGAATATTTTTTCAGGAAGAATTCGGCCAGTACAGGAATATCGTTTCCCCGTTCGCGCAAGGGCGGAACTTCAATCTGGATGGTATTGATGCGGTAAAGCAGGTCTTCGCGGAAAAGGCCGTCGCGAACCATATTCCCGAGGTTTTTGTTAGTGGCGCAAATCAGACGGATGTCGACTGCTACGGTTTGATTTGACCCAATGCGCGAGATTTGCCGGTTTTGTATGGCCGCCAGCAATTTTGCCTGAAGGTGGAACGAAAGGTTTCCGATTTCGTCGAGGAAAAGGCTGCCTTTGTCGGCCACCTCAAATTTCCCGGGCCGGTTTTCGCGCGCATCGGTAAAAGCTCCTTTCACATGACCAAAAAGTTCGCTTTCGAAGAGGGTTTCGGTGATGGCGCCCATGTCCACACTGACTAGTACTTCTTCGCTTCGGTTCGACAGCCGGTGGATTTCCTGGGCGATCAGCTCTTTGCCGGTACCATTTTCGCCGGTAATCAGCACATTGGCATCGGTTTTGGCTACTTTCCTGACCAGGTTTAAAACATTCATCAACTGCGGCGATGAACCGATAATGGCTCTTTGTTCGCGATTCAGTTCAGTTTTCAGGCTCTTTTCCTTCTCTTTCAAACTGGTCACCTCTTTCCTGGATAAGTTGAGCTGAAGGGCCGATTTCAGGGTGGCCAGTAATTTGGCATTATCCCAGGGTTTCAACACAAAATCAGTTGCTCCGTTTTTCAGGGCTTTCACGGTCAGTTCCACATCGCCATAAGCCGTGATCATCACTACCGAAATCTCAGGATTGGTTTCCTTGATGCGGCTAAGCCAGTAAATGCCTTCATTTCCGGTGTTAATCCCTGCATTAAAATTCATATCCAGAACCACCAGGTTGTAGTCACCTTTTCGCAGTTCGGCCGGTATTTGGTTCGGATCTGAAAGTGTGGTAACCGTTTGAAATTCGGAGTGCAGCAGTATTTCCAGTGCACTCAGGATACTTTTATTGTCGTCAACAATCAGGAGATTACCTTTTGCCATTTTTTGATTAAAGGTAAACTTCTGAAATCCAAAAATCAATAGCCTGTAAATATTTTTGACAGTCGCATGTCAATTATTTTTACCTGAAGATGGTGCACAGAATATTACACCTCTGGAATACAGTATCATACAATTCTGGCACTGTTCTGGCATAGAAAAGAACCAAATGCAAAAATAATGAAGAACCCTACGAAACTCATATTGTTAATACTGATCCTTTTCCCTGGCATCCGGGTGGATGCCCAGAAAACTTGGTCGCTGAAGCAATGCATTAATTTCGCGATAAAAAACAACTTTGAACTTCATGCAGCCGATTTGGGAGAGCAGATGGCTGAACAAAGTTATCAGAAATCAAGATGGAGCCTGTTGCCCGGAATTGGGGCACAGGCCGATGCCGGTAGAAATTACGGACGATCTGTCGACCCCAATACCAACGGGATTATCAATACTTCATTTTTTAATAATTCGTATAGCATCGGGGCTTCGCTAGATGTTTTCCGTGGATTATTGCTTCAAAACCAGATCCGTTACGAAAAATTCAGGAAAGAAGCTGCCGTGAATTTCCGTGACAATGCTACGGATGATCTGGCCTTTGAGGTAATGAATGCCTTTTTTTTGGTCATTTTCCAGCAGGAAATGCTGAAGATAGATCAGGAACAAAAAGCAATTTCGGAATTAAACGTGAAAAAAACCGGGATCATGGTTGAGACAGGTTTGAAATCACAGGCCGAATTGCTGGAGGTAAAGGCAAACTACGAAAAAGATGAGCTTTCCTGCATTCGAAGCCGCAACAACATTGAATCTGCCTGGATCCGGTTGAAAAAGGCGATGAACCTGCCTCCTGATCAGCAGATAAGCCTGAATATTCAGGATGAAAGTATTATCGCTTCGGATGAAATTACCGCCAACGTTGACGAGCTCTTCAAAGAGTTTAGTCAACGGTCGCCGTACATTCAAATGTTCGAAAACAATTTGGAAGCCAGCCGGAAATCATTGAATATGCAGAAAGCAGGTTTCTTTCCATCAATCCGGCTTCAGGCATCCTATAACACCGGGTTTTACGAAACCAATAAAGATGAAAATCAGCAGGTTATAGCGTTTAATGAACAGATCAGAAATAACCAGAGCCAGTGGTTGGGAGCAAGTCTGAGTATTCCTATTTTTAACCGGAATGCGGTACGTTTTGATGTCAAACAATCGAAACTGGCTTCGGAACAAGCCGAAACAAAGCTTAACCAATCGAAGCAAAACCTGCTGTATGAAATGGAAAAAAACTACAGTGATCTGAATGCAGCCTGGCAAGAGTTTCAGCAATCTGAAAAACAAATGGACGCCGATCAGCTCGCTTTTCAGGCGGCTCAAAAGAAATTTGATCAGGGAATGATGAATGCCATTGAGTTTTACACCGTCAAAAACCGCTTGGCCAGTACTACTAATCAGCTGTTAATTTCAAAATTAACCCTTGGCATCAAAAAGAGAACGCTCGATTTTTATAAAGGAACGAGGTTTTGGGAATAGGAAAGCCTCTCCCTAACCCTCTCCAAAGGAGAGGGAATCTGGGAAGAGAGTAGAAGATAGCTAAACTTGACATTAAAATGTAATTAGATAAAAATAAGTAAGTTAAAACAATTTAAAAACGACCATTTCTGCAGTGGGGGATTCCATCTCCCCTCCTTCGGAGGGGTCGGAGGAGGCTTCAATGGGAATGGATAAAGTCATAGAAAAGAAAAAGGGCATCCGGCCCAAACACATCATCTGGGTTGCAGGAGTTTTGGTATTCGGGTTCCTGCTTTACAAAGTGATGTTTTCTGCAACCGGATCGACCTTTCGGGCAGAAAAAGACAAGCTGACTATCAGCACTGTTGAAGACGGGCTGTTTAGCGATTACATCACTGTTATAGGAAATGTTGAGCCCATCACAACCATCTATCTGGATGCAATCGAAAGCGGTCAGATTCAGGAACGACTGATCGAAGAAGGTTCAATGGTGAAAAAGGGCGATGTCATTCTCCGGCTCGAAAACCGGCAATTGTATCAAACTATCCTGAATAGTGAGGCCGCTCTGGCCGAAAAGGAAAACTACCTCCGGAACACCCGGATCAGCTTTGAAACAGAGTTAATTCAATCGCGCAAAAACATCCTGGACAACCGCTATCGCCTGAACCGCAAAAAACGGTCGTTCCAACAGAACAAAGCGCTTTTCGACGAACAATTAATTTCGAAGGAAGACTTTCTTCAAGCAAAGGAAGATTTTGAATACGAAGGAAACATGCTTGAAATCAATAAAGTGAAAGCCAAAAATGATTCGTTAATCCGGCTGACTTCCATGCAATCGCTCGAAACCGACCTGGTAAAGATGCGGCAAATGTTGGTGCTGGTTCGCGAAAGGCTTGACAACCTAAACGTAAAAGCTCCGGTTGACGGTCAATTGGGAATGCTCGATGCTGAGATTGGTCAACGGGTCAACGAAGGCCAGCGCATCGGCCAGATTAATGTATTGGACAATTTTAAAATCAATGCTCTGATCGACGAACATTACATCGACCGCGTAGTCCGCGACCTTCCGGCCACAATGGACCGAAACGGAACAAGCTTCAACCTGAAAGTCAGAAAAGTATATCCGGACGTACGCAATGGACAGTTTAAGATTGACCTGGTTTTTAATGGCACAACTCCCGATAATATTCGTACCGGTCAGACCTATCACATCAAACTCGAACTGGGCGAATCGGCTAAAGCAATCATGTTGCCCCGTGGTGGTTTTTTCCAAAGCACGGGAGGCCAATGGGTTTATGTACTGAACGAAAACGGAAGCGAAGCCATCAAACGAAACATCCGGATTGGCAAGCAAAATCCGCAATACTACGAAGTTCTTGAAGGACTGAATGCCGGAGAAAAGGTGATCACTTCGGGGTATGAGATGTTTGGGACGAATGATCGGATTGTGATGAAATAGAAGGAGAAGCCTCTCCCTAACCCTCTCCAAAGGAGAGGGGATAAAAACGCTTCGAATAAAGTGTGTGAGGATAAGCCCAGTATGGGCGAAATATTGGTAGCCCCGGATTTTAATCCGGGGTAGAAAAAATGGAAAGTAAAAACCGTCCGTGAAATAAGGGTGAAAAATGCATATCCATTTCTTCGGACGGAATGCAATTGGCTATATTTAAATTACAATTTATAAAAATACTTCAGTCCTCTCCCTTGGAAAGATACAAGATAGAGAATGCAGTAGAAGAACGATTAAAAATGAATATTTTTAAAAATAAAATAATTATTAACCATGTTTTCCGAGTCAATGGGTAACGTTGAATTGGAAAGCCAAAATCCCTCCCCTGCGGGGAGGTTAGGAGGGGCTTTTATGATCAAAACAGTAAACTTAAACAAAGTGTTCCGCACCGAAGAGATCGAAACCAGTGCGTTGAACCAGGTGAGCCTTCACATTCAAAAGGGCGAGTTTGTGGCCATTATGGGGCCTTCGGGCTGTGGTAAATCCACTTTGCTGAACATTATCGGCTTGTTGGATAATCCAACTTCAGGCGAGTATTATTTCGACAATCAGGAAGTGGGCAGTTTCAAAGAGCGCAACCGCACTCTGCTCCGGAAAGGCAACATCGGTTTTGTCTTCCAAAGTTTTAACCTGATCGACGAACTAAATGTATACGAAAATGTTGAGCTTCCGCTCATTTACTTGAAGCTGAGTGCTAAAGAGCGAAAAGAAATGGTCGAAAAAGTGCTCGAACGGATGCAAATCAATCACAGGAAGAAACATTTTCCACAGCAACTTTCAGGAGGGCAACAACAGCGCGTAGCCATTGCCCGTGCCGTGGTTGCCAATCCTAAACTGATACTTGCCGATGAGCCTACCGGTAACCTCGATTCGAAAAACGGCCTGGAAGTGATGAATCTCCTCACCGAACTCAACCGCGAAGGAACCACCATTGTGATGGTGACCCACTCGATGCACGACTCTGAATTTGCACATCGTGTAATTAATTTATTTGATGGACAGGTAATTACCGAAGAAGTGAAGAATAAGATGAGCGAAATTCTGGTGTAAAAATGTCTGAACTATGATTCTTTTGATTAAATGATTCTCATGATTTTGGAAAAGGGAATAATCAAAGTCCATCACAGAAATTAGATGGATCATAACTTGTCCCGATACGCAATGTCATTAAGTTAAGGGTTTTAGAGTTTCGTTTTCTTCGTGAAACTTTGTGTTTTTGTGTCTTGGTGGCTATTTCTTCTTGCCACAAAGTCACTAAGACACTAAAGACACACCAAGCATTTCGTTAACTTAACAGCATTGCCCGATACGTCGGAAGTTCGGACAATTGGAAGGCAGCTACAAGGAACCCGGTGGAGGCGCTGAGGTACGAATAACCAATGAATTAAAAAATGTAGACATGAAAAAATTTAGAACTATTTTCAGGCATCTAATCAATCGCAGATTGACGACTTCATTTGTTTTGATCAGTTTTACAATGGCTTTTAGCTGTTGCTTATTGGTGTATCTTTTTATTGCAGATGAGTTGTCGTTCGACAAACACAATGCTAATTTCTCACACATCTATCGTCTTAATATTCAGTCGAAAGACAAAAGGTCTAAGAGTTGTTCATTCCCTGCTGTCTTCACTGAAAAATTCACTAAAATTCCTGGAATTAAAAAGTACGCCAGGTTCCAGACCTATATGGGCGAACGATTCATTTCGATTGATAATACAACCTATGCAGCCACCAGTTTCTTGTTTGCCGATCCTGAAATCCTTGATATTCTTCAATTTGATTTTGTATTGGGAAATCCCAAAGAAGCTTTGGCAAAGCCGTTGAATGTGATAATCAACCAATCGACCGCTCAAAAATATTTTGGCAATGCTGATCCGATGGGAAAAATAATCAGGCAAGACAATCAGGAGTTTACCGTTTCGGCAGTTGTGAAAGACTTACCCAAACAGTCGCATTTCAGTATGAATTTTCTTGCTCCAGTTGCGAGTTACCAGACTTCAAACAGCGACATGCTCACCAAATGGTACATCACCGCTTTTTGTTACTATTTATTGATCCCCGATGAAGTTAATAAAAAGGAAATAGAATCCCAATTGGTCAATTTTTTTGCTGAGGGGAACGGAATTGACAAGAAAAAGATCGAGTTTGAAATGTATCTGGAGCCTTTAAGCGACATTCATTTGAAGTCGGTCGGCACACGCTGGGATAATGCGATAAAAGGCGACATTCAGATCGTTTTCGGGTTGGGTATGATTGCCTTGCTCATTCTGGGAATAGCAATTGCCAACTACATTAATATGCTTACTGCCGAATGCAGGCGAAAAGCAAAAGAAACCAGCATACAACGGGTGAATGGGGCTTCAGGATATACCATAATTGCCGATCAGGTTCTTGAAACATCAGTTTCCCTTCTATCTGCTTTTCTTTTGTCGATGGTCTTGACTTCTCTAATGTTACCTGTTGTCAATAATTTAAGCGGCAAGTTGTTGTCGATTAATTGGTCGGCGCTGATGCCCGGTCTGGTATTGCTTGCCACATCAATCATTTTATCTGCCATCTATCCAATTGTTTTCCTGAATTCCATAAAACCTGCGGAAGCGCTTAAAAACCAGATCAACATCATCAAAATAAAAAGTCAACAGAAACAGCAGTGGTTAAGGGGTGCGCTGGTGACTTTTCAACTAATCATAGCGACACTACTGATTGCTTCAACCATTGTGATCAATAACCAGCTTCAATTGGTAATGAATACAAAAACCGGTTTTGATAAAGAAAATACGTTGATTGTTTACAACCCATACACCGAAGGAATGAATGAACGATACAACCTGTTCAGGCAAAAACTGAGCGACCTGCCTACGATTAAAAGTATTGGTGTTGCGCAAAATGCACCTGGCAATTACATCAATAATTTTTCGCCAGCCTGGTTGCCCAACCAAAATGATCAAAAAACTGACATCGGCCAAATTACTGTTGATCATGATTTTCTGCATACAGTAGGTGCAAGGTTTATGGCTGGTCGCGATTTCGATATCAATGTTTCAAGCGATAAAGCTTCCGGGATGATTATAAACCAATCGGCTGTTAAAGCCCTCAATTTGACCAACCCTATTGGCAAAAAAATTATCGTCCAAAACAATGCCTATACCCCAAACAATGAACTTGAAGTAATCGGGGTGATCGAAGACATGCAATATTTTACCTTGCGCGAAGCATCGAAACCCGTCATGTACTATATCAGGGATTGGGGCAAATATGAAATTGCCTTGAAACTTAGCAGCGGCGATTATTCGGCAACACTAAAACAGATTGAAGCCATTTGGAAAGAAATTGAACCTCAATGGCCTTTTAGCTACCAGTTCATGGACGAAAGGATCAATATCAATTACAAATCGGAAATAAACACTGCAAAAATAATAACCGGACTATCCGGAATTTCGATCTTCCTTTCCATTCTTGGAATATTGGGAATGATCCTTTTTACGATTCAACAACGCACCAAAGAAATTGGCATCCGAAAAGTGAATGGAGCTCGGGTTTCGGAAGTATTAACCATGCTCAACCGCGACTTTGTAAAATGGGTTGCCATTGCTTTTGTAATTGCTACGCCTATCGCGTACTACGCCATGCATCTCTGGCTCGAAAGCTTTGCCTATAAAACGGAATTGAGCTGGTGGATTTTTGCCCTGGCCGGTTTGCTGGCACTGGGAATTGCGCTGCTGACGGTAAGCTGGCAAAGCTGGAAAGCGGCAACGAGAAACCCGGTGGAGGCGCTGAGATATGAATAAAATGTCAGAATCAGGATTTGCAGGATGGAGGGATGAACAGGATTTTTAAACAGATAGTAATCAAAGTCCATCCTGTAAATCAGATGAATCAAAGTTCGGACAATGGGAAGCGGCAATGAAGAGCCCTCCAGAAGTGATGAGGTACAAATAATCACTTATCTATTAAATGGTTAAGATAATTTAAACAATGATTCTCTGTAAATAGAATTTTAAAAAACAATCCCATGATATACAATCCTATTTCGAATACGATTCGGTATCTGAGGAAAAACGCAGCCTTTACAACCATCAACATTGGTGGATTGGCTTTGGGTTTTGCTTCGGCCATACTCATCATCATGCATGTTTACAAAGAGAACTCGTACAACAGCATGATTCCCGATAAAGAAAGAGTGTTCAATCTGATACAAAAGAGTCCGGATTCTCCACTGGGAAATACCACAATCAGTTACGCCTTAACTCCAATGTTGGCTGATCATTTCCCTGAAATTGAATATTTTGCAAGAACCGAAAATTTTAGCTTGTTCAGTAACTGTATCGTTTCGTATAAAGTTCCCAATGGGACCGATTTTATTAGTTTCAATGAACCCGATTTTTACCTGGCCGACAACAATTTGTTTCAAATTCTGCAGTATCCGTTTCTGGAAGGCAACCGCGAAAATGCCTTGAAAGATCCCAATTCAATTGTATTGTCGAAGGAGACCGCACGGAAATTTTTTGGCGATCAAGCGGCGCTTGGAAAAACACTTTCGTTGAATATTGATCACATTTTCAATGTTTCAGGGGTTGTTGATATTCCCAACTATGTAACATTCAAATTTTCGATGCTGGCTCCCATTTCCTCCTTACGATCAAAATCAAACCTCGAAGGCTGGGACAGCAATGGTCAGCCATTTTTTAAACTGCAGAAAGGGATAAATTATAAAGACTTTAACGAAAAGATTGCCCATTTCTACAGTGAAATTAAACCTGAAAACATTCGTAATCCGGAACAATTAACACTTTCGATGTTGCCGGTAACAGAACGCCGGCTCTATTACAATAAAAACCCGTTGTACCTGTTGGTTTTCATTGGCCTTGTAGTGCTCATTGTCAGCATCCTGAATTACATCAACATGTCCACCTCGCTGGTTCAGAAGCGAACATCTGAGATTGCGCTCAAGAAAATTTCGGGCGCGGGAAACCATTTAATCCGCATACAATTTATGCGTGAAACTGCCTTTATCTGTTTCTTGGCCATCGTTGCAGGTGTATCTCTCTCGTATATCGGAGCGCCGCTGTTCAAACAACTTACAGGCTCGGATCTCCTGCCCTATCTACAGAACAACACCAATTTGTTTATTGGCGGAAGTATTTTGCTTTGGATGATCGTCTCGCTGCTTGCCGGTTTTTATCCGGCGATCATACTTTCAGGAACTAAACCTTTAAATCTTTTCAGTAAAAATCGAAAAGCGACATCAGGAATCCAGAGTAAAAGTGTCCTTATCACTTTTCAGTTTACTATCTCAATGATACTGGTTATCATCACCTTAATGGTCAACCGGCAATATAGTTATATGCAGCAAATGCCGCTGGGCTTCGATAATAAATTGGTGATGCAAATACCCTTTACCAACAAATTGAAAGACAACTATACCAACCTGAAAGACGAATTAAAGGAAATTCCTTCGATACAAGATATTTGTGCGGCATCGTCTATGCCGGTTGGTATTCCAAACAATTCAGGGGTAATGTGGATCGACGATCAAAACCTGAAACATGACGAATCGTTTTGCTTTGCAATCGTGTCTGACGGCTATACACAGACCTTTAAGATGAAAATGGCTTCAGGAAATGAATTTGTGAGCGACAGGGCCGAAGAACTTAAAGGAGTTATAATTAACGAGGAAGCTGCCAGGCGACTCGGGTACCAAAATCCGCTTGGCAAACAAGTCGATTTTTGGGGCAAACCAAATACAATTGTAGGAGTGGTCAAGGATTTTCAGAACAATTACCTTTTCAATAGGGTGCGACCGATGATCATCTCTGCGCATCCCGATAACCAGGGTTTTACAAAATTCCTTTATATAAGCATCATGCCGGGAGACATTAACAAAACAATCCGGTCCATCGAAAAAATAGTCAAACAGATTTCTCCCGAATTTCCTTTCGAATATAGTTTTACCAATGCCGAAGTTGAAGGTTATATTGATGAGATCAAACAAATAAACAGTGCATTCAGGTTCGCCAGTTTTATTTCAATATTGCTGTCGATGATCGGACTCATTGCGCTTACCTATCATGCCACACAATCAAGAATAAAAGAAATCGGTATCCGAAAAGTAAATGGCGCGAAAAGTCTTGAAGTCATATTCCTTTTAAACCGCACTTTTCTGCGTTGGATAGTTCTTGCTTTTGTTATTGCCTGCCCCATTGCATGGATCGTCATATTCAACTTGTTACAGGGAATTGAGAATAAAACGAACATTGTGTGGTGGATTTTTGCCCTTGCCGGATTGCTGACATTGGGAATTGCCTTGCTCACGGTGAGTTGGCAAAGCTGGAAGGCCGCAACGAGAAACCCGGTGGAGGCGCTGAGGTATGAATAAAATGTCTGAATCAGGATTTGCAGGATTTATTGATTAACAAGATTAAAAAAAATGGAAAAGAAAATTGACGATGAATTGACATACAAAATCATAGGCTGTGCAATGAAAGTGCACAATACACTCGGCAATGGTTTTCTGGAAGTGATTTGCCAGCGTTGCCTGGCTATTGAACTTGAGAAAAACAATATTGATTTTTTGAGGGAACAGGAATTGCCAATCTTTTATGAAGGCATTCATGTTGGCACCCGAAGAGCTGATTTCATTGTTGCCAATGAAGTGATGGTTGAACTTAAATCAATCATTAAACTGGAGGAAGTCCACCTGGCGCAAGCACTAAATTACCTTATAGCATACCAAATAGACAAAGGCCTGCTGATCAACTTTGGATCAACCAGCCTTGAGGTAAAACGGTTATTCAGAAAGCATTAATTCTTGATCCTGAAAATCCTTTAATCCGACAAATCTTGATTCAGATAATTGACAAATAATTAGTTATAAAAGCTTTCAGGGAGCAAATCCTGATACGTTCTTTGAAAAGATAATCATCAGATGATGGGGTAATCACATAGTTCATCGGGGCATTCAGGTCGTCGAAAGCCAGAAAGTTTCCCTTGGTGAGTTGGGGCGAATTCGAATATTTGATTTCGGCCGTTGCCACCACGTTTAATCCTTTGGTAAAAACCAAATCGACTTCCGAACCTTGATGGGTACGGTAGAAATAAATGTCGGTATAAGCGGATTTCAAGGCCAAAACCTGGTTCACCACAAACGATTCCCACGAACTGCCGATCATGGGGTTTCCTGATAGAGAAACAAAATCGGGAATTCCTGATAAATGGTGCAGTATCCCGGTGTCGGTAAGGTAAATCTTGGGCGTTTTAACCAATCGTTTCGACATGTTCCACGAAAACGGGTGAAGGCTTTTCAGCAAAAAAGCTTCCTCCAGAAAATCGACATATCGTTTTACGGTTGGCGTGGAAACTCCCAACGAATTGCCCAGCATGGTGGCGTTGAACAGTTGCCCGTTCAAATGAGCCATCATCGTCCATAAATTGCGGATCGTATTGGGCGAAGCATTCAGTCCCAACTGCAACAAATCGCGGTTCAGGTAGGTGCTGATAAAGCTTTCCATCCAACGGCGCGATAAATCGGGTTTGGTACTGAAAACCATGTTGGGGAAACCACCTTTTACCCACAAATCGGTTTGCGACACCGTTTCGGGTATCTCGCTCAAATCGAACGGATGAAGTTGGTGGTAAGCAATACGCCCGGCCAACGATTCGGACGAGTCGCGGAGAAGCTCGGGAGAAGCCGATCCCAGCAACAGAAACCGTCCGGGTTCACGCTGTCGGTCAACCAGCCCGCGCAATAGAGGATAAAGCTCTTTTTTATGCTGAACTTCGTCGATAACCACCAGATGATCGGTATGCTGCGATAAAAACAATTCGGCATCATTCAGTTTGAACAAGTCGGACTGGATTTCCAAATCGAGGTATATCGTTGGTTTAGCCGATGCCGACATGATTTGTTTGGCCAGGGTCGTTTTACCCACCTGACGTGGCCCGATGATGGATACCACCGGAAAAAATGCCAATGAATCTTGAATTTCGGTGAATATTCGTCTGGTAATCATCTTATTCTGATGCTTATTTGAGTTACAATTTTTAAAATTTCATGGACAAATATAGTAATTTATCCATGAAAATTTAAAATTTGACTTTAATATTTCATGGATAAAGCAATAAGCGGCCTCCCCCGACCCTTCCAACGGAGGGGAGAAAAAAGGCAGAAGATAAAAAGAGTGAATGAAGAAGTATGCACTACCCCAAAAGTCTCCCCTTCGGGGAGATTTAGAGGGGCTTAAACTATTTTATAATGATACACTTAAACAACATTGACAAGTATTACGATTCCAAGTTCCAACGGACTTTCGTGCTGAAAGCCGTTAACCTCGAAGTGAAAGAAGGCGAATTCCTGAGCATCATGGGACCCAGCGGTTCGGGTAAATCCACCTTGCTGAATATTATCGGATTGCTGGATGCACCTTCAGCAGGTGAATATTCGCTGTACGAGAAATCAGTCCTCAACCTGAAAGAAAAAGCCAAAGTGGATTACCACCGCAATTTTATGGGTTTCATCTTTCAGGCTTACCACCTGATTGAGGAAATGACCGTGTACGAAAACATCGAAACCCCGCTGATCTACAAAGGCGTCAAAAGTCGCGACCGTCAGGCGATGGTGGCCGACCTGCTCGACCGCTTCAACATGGTAGCCAAAAAAGATTTGTTTCCGCAGCAGCTTTCAGGTGGGCAGCAGCAGTTGGTAGGAATAGCCCGTGCCATCATCGGAAAACCGAAATTGCTTTTGGCAGATGAACCAACAGGGAACCTTCAATCTGTTCAGGGCGAAATGATCATGGAAACGCTGAAAACCTTGAACGATGAGGGAATGACCATCATTCATGTGACCCACAACGAAAAATTTGCCGGATACGGAAAACGGATCATCCGGCTGGAAGATGGAATTATCAGGAAGGATGAGAAGAAAGTCTGAATCAGGATTTACAGGATGAAAGGATTTAAAAAGGAAACGTTAATCTGGATAATCCTTAAATCCGGGGCATCATGATTCAGACAATTCAAATATTAACACCATAAGTTTATGCAGAGCATTTTCAAGTCAACCTACCGGAATTTCGTCCGGAAACCGGTCACCAACCTAATTAATCTGGGTGGCTTGGCCATTAGCCTGGCGTTGGTAATTATTTTGTCGGTTTACTCGTACAGCGAGCTGACTACCGACAACTACCACAAAAATGGTGATCGGCTGTATTTGCTTGGTAATTCAATTGGCCCTATGCATATGCCTGCAGTATTGAAAGACCAGATCGACCTGAATATTCCAGAGGTCGAATCGGCGGTCAGGCTGGCTGATTCGTGGGAAGCGCCCGTATTTCAGGCTGGCGAACATGAACCGATTTCGTCGGACCTGGTTTTTGCCGATGCTGATTTTTTTAAGCTTTTCAACTACCAAGCCATCGAGGGTAACCTGGAAAATGCATTGAAAGATCCCTTGACGATTGTCCTGACTAAGCCATTGGCTGAAAAACTATTTGGGAAGGAACTGGCCTTGGGTAAAACAGTGAAAATGAACAACGACAAAGAATTGGTCGTTTCTGCAGTTATTGATGAGTTGCATGCCAATACCTGCCTAAAGTTCAGCGCGATTACCTCGGTAGCGACCCGAAAAACTGTCGAACCGAATGGCGAAGAATTTACCGATTGGGGATGGTGTAATTTTCACCTGTTTATTTTGCTGAAAGCTGGAACTAGTCCTGACGAGACAGTAAAAAAGATAGCGGCGCTATTTCCTAAAAAACAGGAGGACCAGCAAGATTACTCACAATTGAAACTGAACTCATTCGAGAAAGTTTATTTCTCCAGGCTTTCTCCTTTCGGAAGCGATTATCTTCGGTCAGGTGATAAAAAAAAGATCATGATCCTGCTCATGGTGGCCGCTCTAGTGATGGTGATCGCACTGGTCAACTTCATCAATATTTCTTCATCACAGTGGATGGAACAGATCAGGCAAACAGGCGTTTTAAAAGTGATTGGCGCCGATAAAGGTTCTATCCTGAAAAAGGTACTTTCCGAGGCCTTTCTTCTTTTCTTGATGTCGCTTTTTCTGGCGATAATGATCGTTCAGTTGCTGTTCCCTTATGTTAGTAACTGCACCGGAATTCATTTTAATTCACATCTGCTTTTTTCACCTTCCTTCCTGACGATTTCCATTGCCGGAACTTTCATCCTGAGTTTGGTTTTAAGCATCATTCCTGCATTGCGTATATCATCATCAAAAGCTTTGGACAACCTGAAAAAAACGGTTGAAAACGGAGCTTCGACTTCCATTTTCAGGGGAGTTTTGGTCACCACCCAATTTGTGATCGCCATTGTGCTGATTGCCTTTACAGTGCTGGTACAAAAACAGGTCAACTTCGGGAGCAGTAACCTGGGATTCAATCAGGAAAACATCATCGGAATTAAACTTACACCACAATTGAATCTGAAAAAAGATGTCCTCAAGAAGTTGCTTCAGGAAAAGCCAAATGTGTCACAAATTTCTTACACACAATACTACCCCGGGAAAACCATATCGCATTGGACAACCAATCAGGGTGGCGGCGCTGAGAAAAAACAATTCAATTTCGACACCTTTAATGCCGATGCTTCCTTCTTCGGAATGACCGGTTTGCAACTTACCCAGGGACGCTTTTTCTCAGATGATTTAACTACCGATCGCAATAAAATGGTAGTGAACGAAACATTTGTTCACGAACACAAACTTGAAAACCCGATCGGCACGAAACTCGTCATGGGTTTTGGCCCGGATGCCGGCCTTTCTGAAATAATCGGGGTTACTAAAGATTTTCATTACAAATCAGTCAATCAGCCCATTGGTTCTTTGATTATTCAAAATCAGACTTTTTCTTCCTATGCTCTGGTCTGCCTGAATACAAAGGATTTTAATTCTCTGCAATCAACCATCAGGGATATAAAAATGGTCACAGCTAACCTTTCGCCGTCTTTTCCGGTCGAAATTAGTTTTTTCGATCAAGCCATTGAAAATATGTACCAATCAGAACTTCAGTTTCGGCGCACTTTCTCGCTTTTTGCCGGTTGTGCCATTGTAATTTGCTGCCTGGGCATTTTAGCCATGTCGCTGTTTGCCTGCCAACGCCGGATCAAAGAAATCGGCATCCGAAAAGTAAATGGCGCAAGGGTTTCAGAAGTATTGGCCATGCTAAACCGTGACTTTGTGAAATGGGTGGCAATCGCTTTTGTAATAGCCACACCCATTGCATATTACGCAATGAATAAATGGCTCGAAAGCTTTGCCTACAAAACAGAATTAAGCTGGTGGATTTTTGCCCTGGCAGGCTTGCTGGCGTTGGGAATTGCACTGCTAACAGTCAGCTGGCAAAGCTGGAAAGCCGCTACAAAAAATCCGGTGGAGGCGCTGAGGTATGAATAAATGTCTGAATCAGGATTTGCAGGATGAAAGGATTGACTAGATTTTAGTACGAAAATACTAATCCTGGAAATCTTAAAATCCGGATCATCTTGATTCTGACGATTAAAAATTTTAGATATGAAGCTTTTTAGAAAATTAAAATCGAACTGGAAATGGCTGGCAATTAATGTTACCGGCTTGAGTGTAGCGTTGGCCTGTATGCTGATCATTCTTCTGTATGTGAGTCAGGAATTGAGTTTCGACCGCTTTCATTCAAAAGCCGACCGAATCTGCCGGGTAACCACTGATAGCAACAACGGTGCAACTTCGATGCACCCGGCGCGCGTGGCCGGTAGCTGGCCGAAGCAGGTCATGGCCGATTTTCCGGCCATCGAAAAGATGGTGCGGCTGGTTCCATTCCGAAGGGCAATTATCAAAATCGGCGATCAGAAATTCTACAACGAACGGGCTTTCTCAACCGACAGTTCGTTTTTCGATGTGTTCGATTTTAAAGTTTTGACCGGGGATACTCAAAGAGCTTTCGCCCAACCTGGCCGTGCTTTCATCAGCCGGAGCCTGGCCATGAAATATTTTGGAAGCCTGGATGTGATTGGAAAGGAAATTTCGATTTTACACCAGCAGGTTCCTGAACCCAGAATTTATGTGATCGACGGCGTAATGGAAGATTTTCCTGAGAACTCGCATTTTCATGCCGATTTGCTCACCTCGTTTATGAAAGCTGAGGATCAGGAGGACTGGGCCTACACGTATTTTCTTCTGAAGCCCGAAACTGACATGGAAAACCTCAGGAATACCATTCAGAAAAAGTGGGAGGCCGACAATAAATCCGGTAGTCCGGTTGCCATTTTGTATTTGCAAAAACTCACCGACATACATCTCTTCAGCCATAAAACCCGTGAAATGGAGAAAAACGGCGACATCCGTTCCATCATTTTACTGGCGGGCGGTGCGCTGATTATCCTATTCATTGCACTCATCAATTTCATGAACCTGAACAGTGTCCAGTTTATCGCATCCATGAAATCGGTCAGGGTGAAACTGATCAACGGGGCATCGAAATATAGAGTTGCGCTTGAAATGGCTTCCGAAGCTGTGATTCTTTCCTGCTTTTCGGTAGTCACCGGACTGTTCATTGCCGTCAGGTTGAGCCAATCGTTGAATCTTCAGGTTTTTCAGGCCGAAACGATAAGCTTGGTTGTGCTGGTTTCTGCCGGATTTATCCTGACCATCGCTTTCCTGTCGGTGATCCCGCTTTTCACCTCAAAAATTGTTTCCGACTTAAACATGAGACAGCAAAAAGGGCGATTGTATTCCTTCCCGCTGGTGTTACAATTCGCGCTTTCGGTTTTGGCTATCGCTTGCACGATGGTGCTTGGCAGACAAATGAACTTCCTGACCAACCAGCATCCGGCATCACAAAATGCAAATATGATGGTGATTGCCAATAATCCGTGGGAAGCCGTTCAACGATACGAAAGGCTGAAAGGTGAATTGCTGAAACATCCTGAAATTACTGAAATGACTGCGGCAATGGAAGAACCGGGCGGTGACATTCTCGACAATTGCGGTTTTGAAATGGAAGGGGTTGACAAAAAGGAAGGCCAGGCGATCAATATTTTCACCACTGATTCCAATTTTTTCAGCATGCTCAACATTCACCCCATTGCAGGAACGACTGAACTGGGTTTTACGCCGTCGCAGCAATGGGAAGCCGATGCCGTTGATTTGAGCACCCTCCGGGGCAGCGGAAAGGCTGATCCGCAAAAGCTGGTTGAACTGCAGAAAAAAGTGGGCAATTACCGCGAAAAATATATCCTTAACCAAAGTGCGCTGAACCTGATCGGGATTGTTAATCCAAAAGATGCCATTGGCAAGCGTTTCAGGCTGAATTTCTTTTTGCCCGACTTGTTTCCTGAAGGAGAAATTGTTGGCGTCGTTCCCGATTTTCATTATACCAATCTGCACTCGGCTGAAAAGCCGCTGGCCATCGCACCTCGAAAAATGTTCAATTACTGTTTCATGATCGGCATTGATCCGGCACAACGTAAAAAGGCCACTGAAACGATCGCCACCACCTGGCAAAAAATCAATCCTGAATTTCCGCTTCAGTACGAATTCATGACTGACGCTTACCAGAAAGTGTATGCCGGCGAATATGCCCAGTCGCGGGTGTTGTCGCTGTTTGCAATTATCTCCATCCTGATTTCGGCGCTTGGTGTATTTGCCCTGGCCAGTTTCAAGATTCAACGTCAGGAAAAGGAAATCGGAATCAGAAAGGTAAACGGCGCAAGGAATTCGGAAATTCTCCTGATGCTCAACCGCGATTTTATCAAATGGGTTTTGCTCGGATTTACGTTGGCAACGCCTTTCGCCTGGTATGCCATGCACCGATGGCTCGAAAACTTTGCCTACAAAACCGAAATGAGCTGGTGGATTTTTGCCCTGGCAGGATTGTTGGCACTTGGGATTGCCTTGCTGACGGTAAGCTGGAAAAGCTGGAAAGCGGCCTCCAGGAACCCGGTGGAGGCGCTGCGGTATGAATAACTGCCACTCCTATCCTCCCCGAAGGGGAGGAACTTGATGCAGAAGATAAAATGAACGAAAGAAAAAATATGAACCAGCCCAAAGTCTCCCCGAGGGAGATTTAAAGGGGCTTTAATTGAAAAACCATGTATACCAACTTTTTCAAAATAGCTTTCCGATACCTTTGGCGCAACAAAACCTACAGCATCCTTAATTTCGTTTGTCTTACTTTTGGGCTGAGCTGTGCGATTGTAGCGGTTCTCTATATCTCGAATGCGCTCAGTTTCGACCAGTTTCACCAGAATTACAATCGCCTGTATTCGGTCGAAGCTTATGTCACTTATTTCAATGGCGACAAGTTTCCGAAAGAATACCTTTCGGCTTCTTTACCTGATAACCTGAGAACACAGGCTCCGGAAATAGAAGAACTGACCCGGGTTGCTGAACGCGAATTTTCATTTGTAAGCGGCGATAAAACATTTACCGAAAACGGGTATTTTGCCGACAACAATTTCTTCAATGTGTTTTCCTTTCCGTTGATTCAGAATAATCCCAGGGTATTAAAGGATCAGAATTCGATTGTTATCTCGGAATCCATGGCTATGAAATTCTTTGAAGGTATCGACTGCATTGGAAAATCACTTGTTCTGAAAGATGGCGAAAAACAACAAACATTTAGTGTATCAGGTGTATTCCAGCGGGTTCCACGGCAATCCGTCTTACAGTTCGATTTTGTGATTCCCTTCTCGAAATTTCTGGCCGACAACAGTTGGGCGCTTGAAACCGGTTCGTCATCCAATTTGACCTGGGCTTTGCTGAAAGAAAATGCCGACCCCAAACAGGTGGAATCGAAGATCAAAAACCTGATCAAAACTCAGGAAGCCAATCTGAATCAGGAGCTTTTCCTGTTTCCGCTGAAAGAAAAAGCCTTGTATTCGTATGCAGGAGGAAAACGGGTTTGGCGCGAGATGCAAAACCTGGTCATCGTGGGCACCATCGGCTTTGCTATTTTGCTGATCGCGTGTTTCAATTTCATCAATCTGGCCATTGCCCTGAACATCCGAAGGTATCGCGAAGCGGGCATCAAAAAAGTTTCAGGTTCAAGCAAATCAGGAATTGTGATCCAGTTTTTTGGCGAAACGTTTATCATCACCCTTATCAGCCTGATTTCAGCAATAGTCCTGGTAAATTTTCTGTTGGCGGGCTTCAATACCCTGTTCAACAACGACATTCAATTCAACTTACTCAACTTCCGAATGGGGCTGCTATTTGCAGCCATCGTGGTTTTTACCGGATTGGCGTCCGGATTGCTTCCGGCATTGTACCTGGCCTCAGCGAATCCTATCAATGTGCTGAAGGGAAAACTGGCTACCAGCCAAAGCTACAGCCTATTCAGGCAGGGGCTCATCGTTTTTCAATTTGCCATACCTATCATCCTGATCATTTGCATGATGATCATCAAAACTCAGGACAGATACATGCGGAACTTCGATGTTGGAGTTGAACCGAACAAATTAATTGTAATGGATAATTCGCCAAACCTGCAAAGCCATGCGGAAAGTGTAAAAGCTGAAATCCTTGCCATACCTGGAATTAGTGCTGTAAGCTACACCAATTGTATCCCGACACGAGGAACAAGACCTACGAGCGAGATCAACTGGGAAGGGAAAGATGCATCAGAAAAACTGCACTTTTGGTGTGTGAATGCTGATTTCGACTACAATAAAGCCGTCGATATTCATCTGGTTGTTGGAAGATTTTTCAGTCGGTCTTTTTCGTCAGATGCCGATGGTTACCTGATTAACGATGTGGCCGCGCAAGTCATGAAACAGAAAAATCCGGTTGGCTCTCAAATTACAGTCGAAGGCAAAAAAGGAACTGTCATCGGTGTTTTTAAAGATTTTCATGCCATCGATCTGGCCGGACCAATTGTTCCAGCCATCATGCGCATCAAAGCATCCGATTGCCCGAACCTGCTGATAAAATATACCTCCGGAAGCTTTCCATCGATTTCTGGTAGAATACGCAAAGTATACCGGAATTACGAGCCTGATGCCATTTTTCAGCCGGTATTATTTCGTGATCTTACCTCCTATTCCAATCTGAGTTTGCCATCCAATCTGGTAGGTTTGGCTTTTATCATTGCGCTTTCGCTGGCTTGTATGGGATTGTTTGGACTGGCTTCCTTCAGCTCAGAAATCCGTACCAAGGAAATCGGAATCCGGAAAGCCAACGGGGCAAGCACCCGATCAATCATTACACTATTGCTGGCCAGCTATACCAAATGGCTGACTATTGCTTTCTTTCTGGCTTTGCCAGTCGCCTGGCTGGTTGGGAATTTCTTTTTGGGAAGGTTTTATTTCCATACACCTATGCCGCTGTGGGCCTTTCTATTTGGTCCGGTCATTGCTGCAATGGTAGCATTGTCAACCGTCGGCTCGCAAACCTATGGCGCTGCCAGCCGAAACCCGGTGAAATCGTTAAGGTATGAGTAATGCAATTCAACTTTAGCCCTGATGATTCCAGCGAAAAATAGATGCAACAAAAGAATAAATGTTTCGTCGTTAGATACAATAACCACATTTTAAACGGTATCCACCCCAGCATTTACATTCTAGGTCAGTAAATTTTTATCGATAAATTGCGGCAGCAGATCTTTGACTTTGGAAGTTTTGGTATCATTTATGTTTTGAATCACATAGGTAAGCCATTTTTGCGGGTCGATGTTGTT
>JANXYV010000210.1 GCA_025355875.1 Prolixibacteraceae bacterium
CCCTTCGTCAATTTGCTTGACTTTTTCTCTTTTAAACTCCGTGCTAAAATGCCTAACTTTTCTAATTTTACTTCCCATAATAAAGCGAAATTTAAAAGTTATCAACTAAACTTCTTGTCACCTTATTTCATGGGAGGACATTGAATTTGGTTATTGATTTTTATAGTATTCTTTCACAATCTCTTCCAGAACCCAACTTGTTCTGGCGGCGGATTTTCCGGTGCTCACACATTCATTTTCTCCACGCAAATCTTCGACAACCTGACGTATCAGATTCTGCTGAATATTTTCAGGATTTTGAAAACTGAAATTGACTGTTCCTTCCGGTGTTGATAGTTTTACATCACCATGCTGAAAACTGGATAAACTGAGCTTTCCCTTGGTGCCATTGATTTCAATAATGTCTTCTTCATTTCCTTTGGCCACCACAAAACACCAGCTTCCGTTACCAATTAAACCGTTTTCGAAGCGAAATGTTCCGGTAACTGTATCTTCGGCCGGGTAATATCCAGCTTGATTAACAGCGATACCTTGAACCTGAAAGACCGGTCCGAACAGAAAATCGAGGTAATCGAACTGATGGGAAGCCAGATCGTAAAAATAGCCGGCTCCAGCAATTCCCGGATTCACGCGCCATGATTGATTTTCAGGCTTTAAATCGCGTTGGGAATCCGATTCATACAGGCGAATACTCACAGTTAACGGTCTTCCTATGATTCCGTTATCAATCAGCTCCTTGACTTTAAGGAATGCGGGCAATGACCTCCTGTAATAAGCCACAAACAATTTAATTTCTGTTTCTTCTGAAACTCGAATCATTTCCTGACACTCCTGATAGTTTAGTGCCATGGGCTTTTCTACATAAACCGGCTTTCCGGCACGCATAGCCTGAATAGCATACAAGGCATGTGTATCAGGCGGTGTAGCAACGTAAATGGCATTTACATCCGGATCGCTGATCAGAAGATCAGCATCGGAATACCATTTGGGCACACCGTGCCGTTTGGCATAATCTTCAGCTTTAGCTGCATCGCGGCGCATCACCGCAACAATCTGCGAATGTTCCACCTTGTTAAAGGCAGGCCCGCTCTTGAGTTCTGTCACATTGCCGCAGCCAATTATTCCCCATTTTACTTCCTTAATCTTATGCATTTCAATTTTGATTAACGATTAACGAATAAGGATTTTTGATTAACGATTTTTCCTAATCTGTAACCGTTAATCTTCAATCTCTGATTGTTAATCAATACTTAAATCGATCTCTAAATGCCCACAAACCCAATGCAGGATTTGAAATGTAGAAAATCTCTTCTCCGTCTGGCATGGTATTGAATCCATCCCTCAGGTTGGTCGGGTTGTATTTGGCAGTTACCAGATCGTAATCAGCGTAATGGAAACCAACGCTTTCAATTTCTGCCTGAGTCAGATTTCCAGCTTCTTTACCCGGACAATAAGTTATACTGAACCGTGCTTCGGATGATCCGTGAATCAGGTGAGCTGCAGCACTCAAATTGTTGCGGAGCTCCTCGTTTTCGTCGCAGGCTTTCAGCGTGGCAGGTGTTCCGAAATAGCCATATTTTCGGATCAATCGGTCGATTTCCTTGTCTTCGCCAAACTCTTTCAACGCTGGAGCCAATACGATCAGTTCGCCGTCATCGTCAATGGCCATGCGGGTTCGGTAAACTGATTTATTTCCCAGCCAGGTGCTTTTAAATTCAGTCGGATCGAGGTAGACCACCACTTTTTTCAACGGAATTTCGAGCATTTCAAAGTTAACAAGCAAAGCCAATTTGGCTGCTTTATCGAAAACCTCGTAATCGTCGCCAATAAACAATCCGCGGGTTTTGATTTTGCCATCGGTTTTATCGAGACCAACCACCGTTTGCACGTAAACAATTGGCATATGATTGGTGAAATGTTCTGATGCATAGTTGAAAATTCGGCGTACCGGAGTGTCAGCATGCCCCATCATATTTTCCATTCCATAAGCGGCACCCACAAAATGGCTTTTGTTGATACCTTCCACACCACCCGTTCCAACGAAAATATTCTTGTTATAATTTGCCATCCCCACTACTTCGTGCGGAACGACCTGTCCAATCGACAATATCAGATCAAAGTCGCCTTCAATTAACAGTTTATTGACCTGAGCCGGCCATTCAAAATCAACGGCACCACCTGAAACTTCTTTTACAAATTCCGGAGGAACAGTACCAACCGTTACTACATCTTTGCGCCAATCGTGCTCACGAATAAGTGATGCTGGCATGGAGCCGAACATATGAGCAATCTGATGATCAGTCATGGGTGTATGTGTTCCAAGGGCAGGAAGAACATCTGTCAAAGCATTTCCATAATACTGCCAGGTCATTTCAGTCAGTTCTCCGGCGCGGCTTGGTAAACGGGTATAGTCAGGCGGAATGGCCAGAACTTTCTGTCTGGCCCCCAGTTTTTTGAGCGCTTCAAATAAGCCATTTTTTAAATCTTCGGCACTCAACTCGTGGTTTGCAGAACCTATTTCGTAATATAACATAGAGCCCCTCCTAACCTCCCACAAGGGGAGGGATTTTAAAGCCCCCTCTAAATCTCCCCCAAAGGGTGAGACTTTAAAAGGAGTTTATTTATTATTATCGTGTAACAACATCTTAAGGACCAAGTTGATGCTCCACCAAGTCCCTCTCAGGGGGATTTAGGGGGATTTTATCGTTTCACCCTTGCATTTCCGCTCCAGATGCTCCAAACCATGTCTTCATCGGCTGGTTGTGCATAGTCGGAAAGGAATGTGGTGGCCAAAGCGCCGGTTGCCCAACCAAACTGCGGCCATTTTTCAGGTTCCCAGCCTTTCAGAATCCCATAAAGCAAACCGCCAACAAAGCCGTCACCACCGCCAATTCGGTCGAGAACGGTTATTTTTCGTGGTTCAATCACGTGCCAGTTTTCTCCTTCAAACATAATTGCTCCCCAAAGGTGTTCATTTGCACTAATTACTTGTCGCAAAGTGGTTGCAAAAACCGATGCATTCGGAAAGGCCGCCTTTACGCGACCAATCATTCCTTTGAATCCTTCGATTTCAGCTTCAATACCTTTTCCTCCGGCTTCCGGACCTTCAATACCCAAACACAACTGAAAATCTTCTTCATTACCGATTAATATATCGGAACCCGATGCTATTTCAGTAAAAATAGTTCTTAATTCCAGATCGCGACCTTTCCAAAAAGAAGCACGATAATTCAGATCAAATGAAATTCGGGTTCCATATTTTTTTGCAGTACGTGCAATTTCGAGACAGAATTTGCTGGTTTCCTGTGAGAGTGCACCAATCAATCCTGAAAGGTGAACAATCTGCACGCCTTCTTGTCCAAAGATGCGTTCCAAATCAAAGTCTTTCACATTCAAGGTACGGCCCACTTCACCCGCACGGTCGTTCTGCACCCGAGGTCCGCGGGTTCCGAAGCCACTGTCGGCAATGTTGAACTGATGGCGGAATCCCCAAGGATCGCCCTGTGCAACTTCCGGACCTTCGAAATCCATTCCCCTGCTTTTTAGATTGCTCTTAATGAATTGAGCAATCGGGCTGTCTTTTACGAAGGTCGTAAGCACTTTTACCGGCAGACCGAGGTAAGAGGAGATGCTTGCAACATTGGTTTCGGCGCTGGTGGCCTGCATTTCGAACAAGTTGCTACTATGAACCGGCTGTCCATTCACCGGAGTAATGCGGACACCCATACTGGTCGGAACCAGGAGGGAATATTTACAGTTTTCTTTTAATTCGATGGTCATATATTAGATATTAAAATTTGACAAAAAAAATTAAATATGGTTCCAAGTTTCAAATTCCAAGTTCCAAGTGGTTCCTGGTTTGGAATTTGGAACCTGGAATTTGTAATTTTTTACACCCCTCCAAATGCGCTGTATCCGCCGTCAACCGGGATGACGATACCAGTGATGAAGCTAGAAATATCAGAAAGCAGGAATAATAAAGCCCCATTCAAATCCTGCGGATCGCCAAATTTACCCATGGGTGTATTGTTCACAATCTTTTGTCCGCGGGGAGAAAAACCTCCTGTTTTTTCATCGAGTACCAAAAAACGGTTTTGATTCGTAATAAAAAATCCCGGAGCAATGGCATTGACGCGGATTCCCACTTTGGCCAAATGAACGGCCAGCCATTCCGTGAAATTATTGATTGAAGCTTTGGCTGCAGAGTATGCCGGTATTTTAGTCAGTGGCTTGTACGAATTCATTGATGAGATGTTCAGAACCACGCCTTTTTTAGCTTTCAACATGTCGAGCGTGAAAACCATGGTTGGCAGCAATGTTCCTTTGAAATTCAGGGCGAAAACTTTGTCGAAACCGTCCATTTCAAGTCCGTAGAACGTATCTTCCAGATGATTGATGCTGTCGTCGTCCATTTGCTCCACTTTGGTGGTAGCTGTCGGATGATTACCTCCGGCGCAGTTGATCAGGATTTCAATCGGGCCCAGTTTTTCGTTGATTTCAGCTTTCGCTTTTTGCAGCGAGGCTTTGTCGAGCACGTTGGCTTCAATGCCGATAATTGTAGCACCTGATTCAGCAGCAATTTCAGCCGCTACTTTGTCAGCTACTTCTTTATTAATGTCGGCGATTGCGATTTTTACGTTCACCGAGGCCAGCGCTTTCACCATTTCTACTCCTAAAACTCCGGCGCCCCCGGTGATGACGCACACTTTTCCGGATAAATCTTCAAAACTTATTGGTTTCATTCTGCTATGAATTTATTTGTAGTAATCAAGGTTTTCTTTGGTAATAATGTCAATCGATGTATAATTTTCAGCCGATATTTCTTTTTTGAGAACAAGATGGTCGAATAAAGTGAGTATTGCCCGGTAGCCCTGTTCTTCAGGGCGCTGACAGATCAGAAAATCGATGATTCCTTTCCTAAGGAAATCGATGTTTTCATTGATCAGATCATGTCCGATGACGCGTATTCCGGAGATCTGATTTTTTTCCAGAATCTGGGCCAGATAATATACCTGCGAGTTGGTAACAAAAATTCCCTGAATAGATGGATTTGCTCGTAAAAGTGACACAACCATTTCCTGATGGGCGAAGTTGGTCGGATCAGGAATTTCTTTGGTAATGACATTTCGTTTATATCGATGATTTCCAACACTAAAGTATTCATAAAACCCGTTCTCGCGCTGTGAAAGATGGTTCATATTGTCCAGTTCCCTTGCGAAATGGAGCACCAAGATGGAAGCCTCTTCAGGTATGGAATAATCGAGCAGTTTGGCAGAAAGCCTTCCGGATTGAAACGAATCCTGACCGATATAACTTAACTGTTCACTATCTTTTATATTTGAATCGATGAATACGTAGGGGATTTTGCGGCTTTTAAGTTCAGCAATAAATTTCTTTGATTCACGTGAAAAGAACGGTGCCAGAACTACTCCATCTGGCTTGCTTTCCAGGACCAGATCAGCTTCGTTTTGAAAGGTTCCGGTATCCGATTGTTTAAATAAGTGGGTATCAATGTTGATCCCATACTGCTGTATTTCCTGAAAGGCTTTTCGTACACCGACCATCGGTTTATTCCAGTACGCCTCAGCCGAAATTGGTTCAGGAAAGAGCAAAGCAAACGAATATATTTTTTTTGAAGCCAGCGCACTTGCCAGTAAATTGGGCTGATATTCAAGCTCTTCAATAATGGCAAGGATCTTCTCCCGTGTCGATTTTGATACTTCGCCACGTTTGTGAATTACACGGTCGACTGTTCCGATTGAAACATTTGCTCTTTGTGCAATATCCTTTATTCTGGCCCGGTTTATTGCTTTGATAATTTTTAATTTTGAGTGAAACGAAATTTACCAGAACAAAACTAAATAAATTTACATTCATTCCGTGTACGAACACGGAAAATATATTCTATAACATTTTCAGGCAATTTTAGTTTTTTAAGATTGCACAATCGATTTAATGTATCTACTTTCGTGTACGAACACGGATCTTAAGCTGTTCTTTATAATTGTCAGAAAATTAGTTGGATATGCAATTAGGTAAATATAGTCTCGGAATTGGCGACCGCTTTTCACACCAGGGAACGGCCCAACTTCGAGCCATCATGAAAGCTAATCAATCAGGATTGGAGATTTGCCCGGTTTGGAACAAGTCGAACCGCGAACATACTTACGTTCATTCGCATCCGGCCGATGTCCGGAAAGAAGCTGATGAAGCTGTTACAAAACTTGGTTTCTCCGGAAAGTATTTTGTCGATGCCGACCATATTCACATGGGCACGGTAGCGCCGTTTGTCGAAACGGCCGATTTTTTTACACTCGATGTTGCTTCTTTTATTGGCAAGGAAAGCCCGGAAGCTGACGTGAAAACATTTCTGGCATCCTGTTCAAAATATATCGGAAAACTGAGCATTCCCGGAATAGAACATCCGATTGAGGTGAGTGAAGATTTGCTGGTTCAAATTGCCGGAAAATTTCTGGCTGCAACACAACAGGCATCTGAGATTTATTCTTTCCTGAAAGAGAAAAAGGGCGAAGGTAATTTCATTACCGAAGTTTCGATGGACGAGGTTGAATCACCACAAACACCGGTTGATTTGTTTTTTATCCTGAAAATGCTCGCAGATCGAGGCGTCCCGGTACAAACGATTGCTCCGAAATTCACCGGACGATTTAATAAAGGTGTCGATTATGCGGGCGATATTGCCCAATTCGCCAAAGAATTTGAAGAAGATGTGCTGGTGATCGATTTTGCAGTGAAAAAATTTGGTTTGCCGGCAGAGCTAAAACTGAGCGTTCATTCAGGAAGCGATAAGTTCACGATTTACCCAATCATGGCCGGAATCATCAAAAAATACAATAAAGGAATCCATGTGAAAACAGCCGGTACCACCTGGCTCGAAGAAGTAATTGGATTGGCATTAGCTGGTGGAGATGCCTTGAAAGCCGCTATATTTATATATTCGGAAGCACTTGGACGAAAAGCTGAACTGTGTGCTCCGTATGCCGATGTGATTGATATCAACGATTCGAAACTTCCTTCTGCAGCTGAAGTTGAAGGCTGGAGCAGCGAAAAGTTTGCCAACACCTTGCGTCACATCCCCGGACATCCGGATTATAACCCAAATTTCAGGCAGTTGATACATGTTGGCTATAAAGTTGCAGCTGAAATGGGCACAACTTATACCGATTTGCTGAAAAAACATGCTGAAATCGTTGGCCAATGCGTTGAAGAAAATATTTATGAGAGGCATCTGAAACGGCTGTTTTAGGCCCCATTCTAATTCCCCCAAAGGGGGAAAGATTTGAAAAACAAGATATTTGGACATTAAACTAAATTTGGGCCGACTCTTCTTTTTACTCCCCTCCTTTGGAGGGGGTGGGGGAGGCTCATAAATTAAATCGATATGAAACCTTTTTTGGACGAAAACTTTCTCTTGCAAACCGAAACTGCACAGAAACTGTATCATGAATATGCGGCTCAGATGCCGATTTTCGATTACCATTGCCACATCAATCCAAAAGATATTGCCGAGGACCGGCGTTTCAAGACCATTACCGAAATCTGGCTGGCTGGCGATCATTACAAATGGCGCGCAATGAGAACCAACGGAATTGCCGAAAAATACTGTACGGGTGATGCATCCGATTGGGAAAAGTTCGAAAAGTGGGCGGAAACTGTTCCTTACACACTCCGGAATCCGCTGTTTCACTGGACCCATCTCGAACTAAAGAAATTCTTTGGAATCACGGAGGTTTTAAGTCCGAAGAATGCCCTAGAAATCTATGAGGCCTGCAATACGAAACTGCAATCTCCTGAATATTCGTGCCGGAACATCATTCGCATGGCCAATGTGCATACCATTTGTACGACCGACGATCCGGTTGACTCACTCGAATTTCACAGGCAAATAAAAGCATCAGGATTTGAAGTGGCTGTGCTTCCGGCCTGGCGTCCCGACAAGGCCATGGCGGTTGAGGATCCGATCAGCTACAATCAGTACATCAATCGTTTGGCTGAAGTTGCCGAAATGGAGATCAACTCGTTCGACGATCTGATGATTGCCCTGAACAAACGGCACCGCTATTTCCACGAAAATGGTTGCCGGTTATCCGATCATGGTTTGGATACCGCCTATGCCGAAGAATATACTGCCGAAGAAATTGATGGTCTATTCCTGAAAATTCGTTCTGGTTTTCGCCTGTCTATCAAATCCATCGAGAAATTCAAGTCCTGCATGTTGTACGAATTCGGACGAATGGACCATTTGCAGGGCTGGACTCAGCAATACCACATTGGGGCACTCCGGAATAATAATACCCGCTTATTCAATCAGGCCGGACCTGACACTGGTTTTGATTCGATTGGAGACAAGTCAGTAGCCGATCATCTTTCCAAACTCCTGAACCGACTGGATTTGCAAAATAAACTGACCAAAACTATTTTATACAACCTGAATCCGCGCGACAATGAGTTGTATGCGACCATGATTGGCAATTTTCAGGATGGAATTGTTGCCGGTAAAATTCAATGGGGTTCAGGATGGTGGTTCCTCGATCAGAAAGATGGCATGGAAAAACAGATTAATGCCTTATCCAACCTGGGTTTGCTGAGCCGTTTCGTAGGTATGCTGACCGATTCGAGAAGTTTTCTTTCCTATACCCGTCACGAATATTTCCGGAGGACACTCTGCAATATTCTTGGAAACGATGTGGAGAACGGCGAAATACCGAATGATCTGGAATTGTTGGGTGCCATAGTCGAAAACATCAGTTTCAACAATGCCAAGAACTATTTCAATTTTTAATCAGCAAGAACAGATATATTTACAGACCGATCCTGACCAAACAAAACTTAAAAATGAATCCGATCAAATCTATAGGAAATTACCGCTGGACCATTTGTGCCTTGGTATTTTTTGCCACCACCATCAATTACCTGGACCGGCAGGTGATCAGTCTGCTCAAACCTTACCTCGAAGCTGCAGGTCTGTTTGGCATAGATCCAAATACCTATGAATCGGTTTATGCCAATATTGTCATTTGTTTTCAGATCGCCTATGCTTCAGGGATGTTGCTGGTTGGCGGTGTCATTGATAAGTTTGGAACCAAAATCGGATATGCTGCCTCATTGTTTGGCTGGAGTCTGGCGGCCATTGGACACGCATTTGCCAAAGGCCCATTTGGGTTTGGAGTTGCCCGTGCAGCTTTGGGTATTCCTGAAGCCGGGAACTTTCCGGCTGCCATCAAAACAACAGCCGAATGGTTTCCGAAGAAAGAACGCGCGCTGGCTACCGGTATTTTCAATTCAGGAACCAATATTGGAGCAGTCATTGCACCAATGGTTGTGCCGCTGATTGCGGTGACGCTGGGCTGGCAGTGGGCATTTATCCTTACCGGGGCTATTGGTTTGATCTGGCTGATCTTCTGGAAAATCATGTACGATACTCCGGATAAAAAGCTGGCAAAAGGTCAGCTGAAACAGGCTGAATACGATCACATCATGAGCGACAAGGAAGAAACCGTTGCTGCTGATGGCTCTGAATTCAAAAAAATCAGCTGGTTCAAATTGCTGACCTTCCGACAAACCTGGGCCTTCTTCCTGGGAAAATTAATGACCGATCCGGTTTGGTGGTTTTTTCTGTTTTGGCTCCCGGCCTTCCTAAAAGAACAATATCATTTAAACGGCACACAGGTGAGTTTTCCGATCGCGCTGGTATACACCATGACGACTTTCGGAAGCATCTTTGGTGGCTGGCTGCCGAAACGATTTATGGAGAAAGGAATGGATGCCAACCGTGCCCGGAAAACATCCATGTTCATCTATGCTCTGTTCCCTTTATTGATTCTTTCTGCTCAGAAAATGGGCAGCTACAACATGTGGTTTGCGGTAATTATTATCGGGATTGCAGCTTCGGCGCATCAGGCCTGGTCAGCCAATATTTTCACCACGGTTTCCGATATGTTTCCGAAACGGGCTATTGCCTCTGTAACCGGAATTGGAGGTATGGCAGGCGCTGTGGGCGGAATCCTTATTGCCAAATCGGCTGGGTTGCTCTTCGACCATTACAAAGCTACGGGCGATATCCGCATTGGTTATGGCATCATGTTTATGATTTGTGCTACGGCTTATATCCTCGCCTGGCTGGTGATGCACGCACTGGTCCCGAAATTCAAAAAGATTGAGTTGGAATAGTTTTGAGAATTGCAAAGCGCCATTCTATCGTGCTATTCATTTCTTATTTTGCTTTCATCTTATTTCCCTTTGCATCATGGGTCAATTCGGCAAGGCCTAATGTTTCCATTAAGGGTGGAATGTACATTCCGAAGCGACCGCGAAGTCCTTTTTTTAGTCCATACCAACCGCCTACAGGATTCTTTTCTGAACGTCCCCAGGCTTCCACTGTTCCTTCCTTTGCAGGTTTCTGTTCGTCGGCACTGCCAAGTTCCATCCAGTCACCATGCTTTTTCAGCATAGAATGAAGGTCAGCAAGGCATCGGTAATCATATAATAAAGTTGTCCTGCCAACCACACATACGATTACTTCTTTGCCGTCCTTTTCATCTTTATACATTTCGCAATCAGATGTCATTGGTGGAGTCTTTAGTTTCCACGGATTTTCTTTTGTTCCTTGTTCCATTGTTATTAATATTATGTCATAATATGATGATGAAATAGATGTCTGGCAGCTAAATAACATGATAATCTTCGCAATTGTTTAGGTACACTACCGGCTACTCATTTGAGTTAGTCTATCCAATCAATCAACTATTACCTTTTTAGAATAGGATTCATTTTTAAAATTCACTTGTACAAAATAGAACTTCATATTGTATTTTGTTACATCTAAAACAATTTGATCAGTCTTTTTGAAAGTTTTATGAAACAGCATTTTCCCTTCTAACGACACTAACCGAACTGTAACCGGAAACGCATTCTTTTCAAATACATCAATACGAATGGAATGGTTATTTCCCCAAATTTCCACTTTTTTGTCTTCGCGGACATTCGGTAATGAAGTTGATATTGTGCCATCATTGTAATAGATCGGATTTGACATTGTCGATTTCGCAAAACAATAATTGACCGCTTCTATTTTAAAGGTATCCACCGAGCTTTCAGGAGTAAAACTATAATTGGGTGCATCGTATTCCACTGTTCCCTGGATGCCTTTTGAATTGTAAATAGTATAATACCAGATTTTATTTGAAATAACATTTTCATCCCTGATGTCATTCCATTGTAAATTAATTTTATTGGTTATTGTTCCTGACAAATTGATGGCGCCTTGGGGTGCCTCGCAGGTAGTATTATTTCTGGAGAAAGTAAACATCCAGTCGTAAAACGAAGGTTCCGATTGCGCCTTATCCCAAATAGCGTGTCCGTATCCTGGATAATTGGTATAACGCATCTTTGTAGCTCCTATTTCCAGTAATCTTTTGTACACTCTTTCTGTAATATCCGGAGGATTTATTTCGTCAGCACTGCCATGAAACATCCAAAATGGCGTTTTGGTAATATTTTCGGCCCACTGCACAAACCCACCTCCGCAAATTGAGATGCCTGCCGCAAACTTATCGGGCATTTTATGCAACAGATCAAATACCCCTTCTCCTCCCATTGAAATACCATAGACATATAATCGATTCGTATCGATTGAATAAATGGCAGTCAGGCTATCAAGTACATGAATGGCGGTTTGGGTGGGTAAGGATAAACTGGAGAAGCCAGTACCATCCCAGCTCCATCCACTCCAGTCGCCCCAATCAACAGGTGTTTTGGGAGTGTACACGAAACAAGGATTGTTGCGTTGAATATCATCATTGTAAAAGTTCAGATAGACCGAATAATTATTGCTCCATCCATGCAAGAACATCACTAAAGGATACGATTTTACCTGGTCGTAATTTTTGGGTACAAACAATCCATATTCGAGCCTTCCGGACTTTGATTCAAAATAGGTATCCGGCATACTTTGCGCAAAACAGGTAGTTCCTGAATTATACAACAGCAGCAGTGAGAAAATAATTTTAACTGTTTTGTTCATACCTTTTGAAATTGTTGAAACATCTCAGGCGCTGACTTTTAATCAGAAACAGAGTGTGCTGGCTTCTGCTGATCCAGGATTGCGGATTGATTTTATCGTATTTAATTATGCGATTTATCCGTTTTCAACCAGTTCTTCATACGGGCTTTTATGGAGTATTTCAATTGCTTTCTGATAGTCGTCTTTATTAATTTGGATGTCGATACTTTCTGTAGGGTTAAATCCAAAATAGACACCAATATAAGATGAGGCAGGATTGTCTGATACCATCATCGTATAGATTTCAAATTCTTCCAAATAGCTCTTTACTTCCTCTGCAAGTCCTCTTTCTCCTGTTGAAATTAAAAGTCTTAAGTCGCTATTTTCCATTGATCTTTCTTTCTATCCGGTCAAACCGTTTGTTTTATTATCATTTTGTGACGACAAATCCCCTGCTAAAAAGTGATGATTGCCTGTCAGCCAGAGGCTGGCAAATCAGCACCAGCGCAGTTTCCTTTTAATCCCGGTTAACCGGGACCGAGCGGAAAGATATCCACCGAAAATTACCGCAGCCGCACTTGACGGTTATCTGAAGTTAGCGGCTGGCAATTGTTGTCTTCAAATAATTTCCTGGAGTCATTATTCCAAGAGAACTGTTCTTAAAATCTTTAATATTTCTCGTGATAATTAAATCAATTTGTCCATTTAATTCTGCCGAATAGTTTTGCAATGCGTCTTCAAAATCTCTAAAATTTGAATTCAGAGCTTTTAGGATCACATCTTTGTCCGTTGTAAGTACTTCTGTAATCGTAATTAATTGTGTTAGTTTTTCGACAACTTTCTCATGAGTAGAACTTTGCCTTAACAGATAGTATACATTGCTGATTATCACTGATGTGATGAAGCCTTTAATATCTCTGGATTCACATAGTGACAAAACTTTTGCAGCATCGTTCGAAAATGGCTCTCTGTCAAAAAAGAAGTCTAAAATTACATCAGTGTCAATAAGAACTCTTTTCATCAGTAAATAATTTGATTTTTAATTGTCTGATGCCCGCCTGGCAAGCCTTTTGGCGGGCAGGGAACTCACATGTTGTTGAAAATTATTTTCATTGGTGTTTGTGTTGACGCCAACATGTTCGTTCATATGTTAAAGATATTTTTCAGTAAGTCTTTTAGAAAGCTCTCTTTTGTAGTCGATGTTTTTGGGAGCCTTAAACGTACCTTTTAATGATTTCACAATCGGGGTCAGTTCAATATTTTCAATATTATCTTCTTTTGTTATTGCTTTTAGATAGTTCTCAACAATGTTCGATAAACTACGACCTTTACCATTGGCATATTTCTTTGCCTTTTCGATAATTGTTTGCTCAATCGTCAATGTCAGTTTTGTATTCATGGCAGTAGTGTGTTATCAAAAAAATTTATACGTGCAAATATACAAATAAAAACACGATACGTGCAAATATGTTTCAAGTGGCACGTGTCATTTTGCTTGCCGCTAAGGTAGGAAGCTTTACTCAGAATCGGATTGCGGGCGATTTAGCTATCGCTGATCTTCAATACCTGTCAATCCCGATTAACCGGGACTGAGAGGAAAGATATCCACCGAAAACCACCGCTACCGGGTAGCAGATATTAAACTGTAGCCAGGGATCGCGTGCAACTTAGACTTCACGCTGGGCGCTGCGCGCCGCTTAAAGTCCTATATATTATGGCGCGTTATTACTCTGTATCAAACTCTTATATAAACATTTTAAACGTTCCGTCCTGAAATTTGTGTCTCCTATCAACGTACTCAAGAAAGGTGGCTTCACTGATAAGCTTAACCGATTTTAAGTTTCCTTGATTTTGGGCATTGTTTCTGATTTGCTCAAAACCAATAATAGATTGATTTTTAATCCCATTCCTTAATTGTTCAATTTGTGAGTTGGAAATAACAAAATAGTCAGAATTTGAAATTTCCTGCAAATCATAGTCGTGTCCATAACCACTACAATCGCCTACATGTTGAAATGCTGTATGCCGATTAATTGACAATTCCGATGAAAAATATATGTTTTTGCCGGAAAAGTCATTGTATTTGTTTCGTTTTAAGAATTCATCCGAATCATCTTCAATTTGGCTAAGTGAGATTTCAAAAATTGTCGTTTCTGTATGAACCATTTTGAAAAAATCGTTTTCTGAAATAATCTCTAAATCTTTCCCTGATGCAATTAGCGCCTCTGCTTTTTTAAGCTTGGTAGATTTAAAACCTTCACCGAATTGATTATAATCGTAAGTGCCAACAACCAAATAATTTGTTTTGTTGCTCAATGTGTCTGGATTGACAATACCACCGATATTCTCAACGATTTGTTTTGCATCATTTCTTGCAAGTTTTGATAATGCACCAGTAAATACAACTCGCTTACCAAAAAATGGGTGTTCCTCATTATATTCGTGCTTTTCTGGTATCGTTTCAAATAGTTGTTTTGGAATTATAGATCGACTGAAACTACAACTAAATGGATAATAAGAATTTGGGAATAATTCACCCGAAGATATTTTGAACTTCTTTGTCAATTGATCAAAAGAGTCTATTTGATTTTGTTGGCATATTTGAACCAAAATATTCGCACAAGCAATTGCATCGCTTGTTGCTTCGTGATGGGTTAAATTATTTATATTTAAATGCTTGCAAACTGTTGGTAATTGATAGTTTACCAATCCTGGATAGATTTTCTTAGAAATCAACATCGAACAATAGTAGTTCAATTTCGGATATTCAATCTCGTAAGAATCTAAAACATATCTCAATGCGCTAAAGTCAAATGATGCATTATGTGCAACTATATGCTTGTCTTCTATGTATGGCTTGATCTCTGGCCATAATTCTGCAAAAGTCAATTCGTTTTCTGTCATCTCTGGCTTGATACCATGAATTGAC
>JANXYV010000013.1 GCA_025355875.1 Prolixibacteraceae bacterium
AAAGTATTAGCCTATGATGAGATAGCAAACCAAACTAAGAAAAATGAAGAAAGGAAGTGCGCCAACACCTCCTTCCCCATTACCCGATTAAAGGCAGATTAATTCTTGTTACAAATTAAATCATTCAAATTTATGAAAAAAATTGTGAATCAGCTGTGCTCGTTATACGCCGGGCACAAAAAAACACTCCTCGTGATGCGAAATACCCTATTCATTCTTTTAATTACTGCATTCCAGTCGCTGGCATTGGGTGGATATGCACAGAATACGCTTCTTTCGCTCGACATGAAAAACTCGACGGTGAAAGAGATCCTTCAACAGATCGAGCAGAAAAGTGAATTCTACTTTCTGTACAACAGTGAGCTGGTCGATGTTCAGCGAAAGATCGACCTGTCCGTCGAAAACGAAAGGATAGATGCGATCCTTGCCAGGATATTTACGGACGGATCGGTTGAAGTTGTCGTCAGCGACAGGCACATAGTGCTAACACCCAGGTTTGAATCAGGTGCTCAGCAGAAAAGATCAGTATCCGGCAAAGTGACCGATTCTTCAGGAAGCTCGTTGCCAGGAGTTTCTGTAATCGTCAAAGGAACCACTTTGGGCGTAATTACG
Source organism: Prolixibacteraceae bacterium (assembly GCA_025355875.1). GTDB lineage: Bacteria > Bacteroidota > Bacteroidia > Bacteroidales > Prolixibacteraceae > Aquipluma. The sequence continues at coordinate 613 of JANXYV010000013.1, forward strand.
GATGCTGAGGGAAAATATTCACTTCAGAATGTTCCGGAAAATGGGATTTTGCAATTTTCGTTTGTAGGGATGAAAACTCAAGAAATAGTGGTGGGAAGTAAAACAACCATTAATGTTACACTTGCGGAAGAAGCTATTGGTCTGGATGAAGTTGTTGCAATTGGCTACGGAACTGTAAAAAAGGCAGATTTAACAGGAGCGGTTTCAGTTGTAAAAGCTGAAGCTCTCAAAAATATTACCGCACTTTCGGTCAGCAATGCTATCCAGGGATTGGTTCCCGGTGTAAATATTCGTTCAAGTGGCGGTATTGGAAGCGAACCAGATGTTGAAATCCGCGGACTTGGAAATTTCACCAATAACAACCCACTTTATATTATCGACGGCTTACCTACAACCGGCAACCGCGATTTTAATGTTAGTGATATCGAGTCCGTTCAAATTCTGAAAGATGCATCAGCAGCTGCAATATATGGTTCGCGTGCTGCAAACGGTGTAATTATCATCGAAACAAAAAAAGGAGCTTCTGGCAAAATGAAGGTAAATTATACGGGCAAAGTTAGTATCGACAACCTACCGATGATGGATCTTATGGGCCGCGATGAATGGATCAAGACAACTACACAAGCTTACCAAAATGCAATTGCTGATGGCGTTCCGGATGTGAAAGCTGTTCCGCAATGGATGAATGGAAATACCGACTGGAACAAAGCTGTTTTCCATAAAGCAGTTGTCCAGGATCATAATTTGAGCTTCTCCGGAGGTGGCAAAACTGAAAAATACATGGTTTCTATGAACTACTTCGATAACCCAGGAACGGTTTACGGAACCTCCATGAACCGTTATACTTTCAGGGTAAATACCGAAGGAAAGAAAGGCATTTTTACGATTGGAGAGAACCTGGCAATCAGTAATACCTTTGTAGAGGAACAAAACTCGGTATTTTCAAAACACATTGATGTACTCCGGATGCTTCCAATTATACCTATTTACGACTCCAACAATTTCGGAGGTTATGGTTATGGCAATGAAGCAACTGCACGTACTTTTGGCTCAAACCCGATTGCGACCGAAGATTTGATGCAAACAACCAACGAAAATCTTCGTATTCGTGGAAATATTTATTCGACTCTCGATATTTTCAAAGGTCTGCAGTACAAAGTTAACCTTGGTTATGAAACCAGCCGCGACAACAATAAGTTTCTAAGAAAATTGGGCAACTTTACGCTAAATCAACCTTACGATCCATCAGATCGTTATGAAAATAAGGCCAAGTACGTGTCGACATTGGTCGAAAATACGCTGACCTACAAAAACACTTTTGGGAAACATGATATCAATTCAGTAGTTGGTAACTCTTACCAGCATACCTATTACGAAATGATTGCTGCTGAAAAGAAGAACCTGGTAAAAGTTGGAGATCACTATTTTGATGTCATTGATGCTGGTACAACCGACCCGAATGCCTGGGGGAATATTGGAGAAAGTGCTCTGCTTTCCTACTTTGGACGATTAAATTATACCTATGATGAAAAGTATCTTTTGAGTGCAACTTTCCGTAGTGATGGTTCCTCAAAATTTGCCAAAGGAAATAAATGGGGATTTTTCCCTTCAGTATCAGCCGGATGGCGAATCAGCCGTGAGAAATTCTTCAATGTGCCTGCCATCAGCGACCTGAAATTACGCTTCAGTCACGGTACTTTGGGTAATGCCAACATTGGAAATTGGGATTATTCAGCTATCCTTAACTCATTCCCGGTAGCAGTTTTTGGTAACAACCAACATCTGAATTCGGGAATGACTCAAATTCAATTGGTAAATCAGGGCCTGAAATGGGAAAAGAAAACCCAGGATAATTACGGTTTTGACATCGCCTTCCTAAAAAATAAATTGCAGTTTACAGCAGAGTATTTCGTTTCAACGACCAAAGACGTGCTTACGCCTATGCAAATCCTGATGTCAACCGGTAACGATGGTGGCAACCCTTACGTAAATGCAGCCAGTTTGCGCAACAAAGGAATTGAAATTAGCGGAAGCTGGAAAGACAAAGTAGGTGACTTTAACTACTCTGTTGGAGCTAACTTCACCCGTTTGAGAAATGAAGTTCTGGAATTCGGTTACGGTAAAGTTGATCAGTATACCTGGATCACCAAAACCGAAATCGGACAACCTTTGGCTATGTTCTATACCATTACTACCGATGGTATTTTCCAGAACCAAGCAGAAGTGCTGGCTCACGTTAACTCGAAAGGGAAAGTGATTCAGCCTAACGCAAAACCTGGAGATATCCGCTACAACGATGTGAACGATGACGGACAAATTAACAATGATGATCGTAAAATTTGCGGTAATCCTTGGCCAAAATTCGAAATTGGGTTAAATGGTCAAGCTTCCTACAAGGACTTTGATTTCAGTTTCTCAGGATTTGGTTCATTTGGGCAGGATGTATTTAACGGTGCTGCCAGCTGGATGGGTGGATTCTCAGATAACACCAACCATTTGTCCGGGTATGTTGGCTGGACCAAGGAAAATCCAAACACAAGCAATCCACGAGTTCTCTATGCCGACAACCGTAATGCACGCGGCGATCAGAACCGTTGGATTGAAAAAGGTTCATACTTCAAGATCAGACAAATGACTCTCGGTTACACGATCAATCAACCAATTGTTAAAAAAGTATTTGATAGCCTTCGTGTCTCTGTAACCGGACAAAACTTGATTACTTTCACTAAATACACCGGATTGGATCCTGAGTTTAAATCGCCAAATATTTGGGTTAAAGGACAAGATGATGCTTCCTATCCTTCACCTAGATCCGTTGTATTTTCACTTTCTGTTCAATTCTAATCTTGAAATATTATGAAAAAAATATTATTATATAGTTTGCTTGCGGTTATGCTTTCAAGTATTTCCTGCAAAGAAAGTCTGATTGATATTCCAAATCCCAACTCACCAACAACCGAAACGTTTTGGAAAAGCCCGGCTGATGCACAAACAGGTTTAGATGCTGTCTATAACATGTTCTATAAACCGGGTACATGGACAAGATGGATTTATTTCCGTTATGATCTTACTTCTGATGAGGGATTTAGTCAAAGTCCCTGGAACGAGCTGAAAGAATGGACCCGTTTTATATACTTTAACTATAACTTTTGGGAAGGAAATGCCTGGATGTGGCGTGACCATTACAAAGCTATATTCAGAGCAAACCAGGTTTTGGCATATGTGCCTGCTATTGAATTTTCTAGTGCTGCCGATAAGGATAAAATTATTGCACAAGCCAAATTCCTGCGTGCTTTTTATTACTTCAACCTGGCCATCATGTTCGACAATGTACCGCTTGTTCTGAATGTCTCGAACCCTGGTGATACACCCAAACAAAATACCGAATCGGAAGTTTTTGCGCAGGTAATCCTCGATTTGCAGGATGCAGTAAAATCTCTTCCGGATAAATGGGGCGATAACGACCTTGGCCGCCCGACCAAAGGTGCAGCTCTGGCATTGCTTGGCAAAACATACATGCAAATGCGTGACTGGCAGAAGGCGAAAGACGCTCTGTCGTGGTTGGTTGAAGGTGACGGAAAATCGAACTACAGCCTAGTTGCTAACTACAAAGACAACTTTAAACACACGACCGAAAACAATTCAGAATCGGTATTCGAAATTCAGTTTTCCAACATTAATCCCAATGGCGATGGTGACCAACCAAACCCCAATGTGGGATCAAACCGTGCACAGTTCTTTGCTCCGCGAGGTATTGGCTGGTGCGACGGACAGCCCAGACGCTGGTTGGTTGACGAGTACAAAAAAGAGAAAACTGCTGATGGACAAATCGACCCGCGTTTGAGAGCCAATATTTTCTATCCTGAAATTCAGAAAGATTTTCCGGGTGAAAAAATTTACGGCCGCGATTGGGATGCCGGTTGGGGAACCGATTGCTTCTTTCGGAAATACCAGGGCGATTACTACCGTAACAACGAAGATTATTATTCTCCGATTAATTTCAGGGTAATTCGTTATGCTGATGTATTACTTTTATATGCCGAATGTTTGACCCAACTATCGGGTGGAACACCATCTCCTTTGGCTGTTGATTGTGTCAACCGTGTACGTCAAAGAGTTGGACTGTCAAAATTGGATAGTAGTATACTTTATGCCTCTGCCTTAAGCTCTAAGGATGCCTTCCTGAAAAGATTGCAGATGGAGCGTTCGCTTGAATTATGTTTTGAAGGAGTCCGTTGGGCAGATCTTAAGCGCTGGAAACTTTGGGATACCCAGGCTGGATTAAGTGAATTGCTCAGCCGCGATCCCGATTTCTCAAATTTTGTTGTAGGTAAATCAAGCAGAATGCCTCTTCCTCAATCAGAAGTGGATAACAATCCAAACCTTAAACAGAATCCTATGTACTAAATTTATTTTTCTTATTCTTTTCAAAATGGGGTCTTTCGATAACGAAAGATCCCATTTATCTAAATCATTCCAGAGCTACCTATTTTTGGACATTTGGTTCGGGATATCGTTTTGCACAAATATTTTTAGCTTTCTATTCAAACCACACCAATGAAACAGACGATTTCCAAGTATTTATCAGCTATTGCTTTTTTTTTAATTGTCCCAATGGCTTTTGGGCAGCAGCCGAACCCTCCGGGGCAAGTTGAAAATGGTGCCGAGGCCAAAAATGAGGCCTACATTTTTGCCCACATGACCCATCAGGATTATGGACGACTTTACTATTCAGTGAGCCTCGACGGGCTTCACTGGTTTTCACTAAACAACAAACAGCGCGTTTTTAAGGATTACAAAGGGCATCCGGATATTTGCAAAGGGCATGATGGCCGGTATTACATTGCCGGAAACAGCAGCGACTCGTCGCCCGACATCAACTTTTGGGTGTCTGCAGATTTAATTAACTGGGAAAAATACAGCGTTTTCACTCCCGATTTGAAAAGCACTCCCGATTATTCCTATGCCCTTCAGCGAATTGGTGCTCCAAAGATTTTTTACGACAAAGATTCTCAGCAATATGTCGTGACCTGGCACACTCCGCATAAAGAAGGCGGCGAAACATACTGGGCCAGCCAGCGCACCTTGTATGTTTTGTCGAAAGACCTCAAGACTTTTTCTGAGCACCCTGCCCGCTTGTTCGACTGGGACATGGGTACCATCGATGTTTTCATCCGTAAAGTCGGCGACAATTACTTTGCTGTTCTGAAGGACGAAACCTACCCAACACTTTATTGGACAACCGGCAAAACTATCCGCATTGCAAAGTCGGCATCGCTTCTCGGGCCTTATTCTGAACCCTCGCCATCCATCAGTCCTAATTTCAGGGAAGCTCCCATGCTGATTCCTTCTCCTGACGGAAAAATCTGGTACCTGTACTATGAGCAATATCCTGGCGTTTCGTACGGTCTTTCTATTGCCGATAATATGAACGGGCCCTGGTTTCAGGCTTCGGGCTACACTTTTTTTGCCGATTGGGACAAGTATAGCTTGCCTGCTTCGGTGCGCCACGGATGTATGATTACCATTACAATGGACGAATACAAAAATTTGGTAGCGCATTTTGGGATCGCAAAATAGATAATACATGAAGCATACAACTGGTTTTCTTTTTCTGCTGGTCGCTGTAATTTAGCTACCTGCGCCGCAAAAGCCGATTGATTCTATCCGACAGAAGTAGCAGATTCTCATACATAACCAACCGTTTATTACTCATCCGGATGAACAAAACACCCCTATTAATCATGAAAAGAATATTTCTGACATTTTTGTTGTTTTCATTTTTGGCGCAGATCACATCGTGTAAAGAGAATGATATAAAGCAGGTTGATGAAAATGCCTCGCAGTTGAAAGTCCCGTTTGGCGACCCGTTTATCTTGCTTTGGCAGGGGGAATATTATGCCTATGGAACCGCTTCGCCCGATGGAATTGCCGTATATATTTCAGACGACCTGCAATCCTGGACCATTCCCGATGGAACTGTTAACGGCTTGGCATTGAACAAGGCCGACGTGTGGGGCGACCGATGGTTCTGGGCTCCGGAAGTATATGCAATTAACGGAAAGTTTTACATGTATTATTCAGCCGACGAGCACATTTGTGTGGCTACCAGTGATTCGCCGCTTGGACCTTTTAGGCAGGAAGTGCGAAAACCAATGCTTGAAACCGAAAAGTCAATCGATAACTCGCTGTTCATTGACGATGACGGCACACCATATCTTTTTTGGGTCAGGTTTAATGACGGCAACAATGTTTGGGTCGCGCAGCTGGACAAGAACCTGACTAACCTGAAACCTGAAACCATGCTTCATTGCATTTCTGTATCGCAACCTTGGGAAGAAATCTGGCCTCGCGTAAATGAAGGTCCGTTTGTCATAAAACGAAACGGTACTTATTACTTGACTTATTCGGCCAACAGTTACGAAAGCCAAATGTACGGAGTAGGGCTGGCCACCGCCGCAAACATCGCAGGCCCATGGACCAAATACGAAAACAACCCCATTCTGCAGAAACCTGGCAATCTGTTTGGCGTGGGGCATCATGCCCTGTTCACCGACAAAGAAAACCGGTTGCGCATTGTTTTTCACGCTCACAACAGTTTGACAAAAATTCATCCGCGCCAGATGTACATCAGCAAGGTGAATTTCGAGAATAAAAACGGGAAAGAAATTATGGTGATTGATAATAACTACATCACCCCGGTGATAAAAAGCAAATAATTCAGTGAGCATCAAGATGACGTTTAAAGTTTCTCAACTTTCTCTCTGTCTTTTTTTATTTGCTTTGGGCTGTTCCTCAAAAGCAGACAATCAGGAAGCTTCTTATTCCAGGGAAATCGGAGAGCCCGTGGAAGGTATCCGTATTGCCTGGGATTTCAGCTCGATGCGAAAACTTGCTCCTCAAGACGGGCGATTTGCCCAATGGGCAGGTTATCCACGTGTTAGAAAACTCACTGATGGCACGCTAATGGCTGTTTACGACATTGATGGCAACGGGGAAATGGTGCAAAGTAAAGACAGTGGAAAAACCTGGAGCAGCCCGTTTACCACTTTCAAGCGACACAACTATATCAATACCAAAGGCGAATTGACTGAGGTCAATATTGCCAACTCGGAGTTGTGTCAGCTTAAAAACGGCGATTTGGTTATGGCATGCAATTACCGCCCTGCCAAAGATGAGATCGCACCTTTTGCGATTGCAATTCGCCGAAGTTCAGATATGGGGCAAACATGGTCGGATGATCTGGTAATTTTCAAAGCTCAGCCGCGATTCGCCGATGGGTGTTGGGAACCATCTTTTTTGCAACTTCCTGATAGTGAACTTCAAGTGTATTTTGCCAACGAAGCGCCTTTCACTGCGTCAAGTGAGCAAAACATTTCGATGCTTTCTTCTCTGGATAACGGAAAAACCTGGACAAAAGAGCTGAAAACGGTCAGTTTCAGGGCTGACCGACGCGATGGAATGCCTGTCGCCCTTATAGTTGACAATGAAATTTTGGTTGCAGTCGAAGACAATAACATCAACCAATTTAAGCCATATATTGTTCACAGTACCCTTACTGATAACTGGAATTCTCCGGTTCTGGCCAACTCGTCTTGCAGGGAATATGCCCTGAAGACTCCGTTGCCTGATGCAGTCTATGCAGGAGCTCCTTACCTGATGCGTGCTCCGTCCGGCGAAGTGATACTTTCTTATCAAACTACAGCAGGACGATCATCGAACTGGGAGCTATCGACCATGGAAGTGGCTGTCGGCGATAAAAAGGGACGAAACTTTGAAAAGCTCACACGTCCTTTTGATGTACCGCTCACACGCGAATCAAAGTGGAATTCCATATCCCTTTGGGACAACCAAACTATTGTCGCAGCTGCAACAACAAATTTCCTGAGTTCAAACTGCGAAGTCTGGATTATCACCGGACATATTATTCCTGAGCTGAAAATAGCCTCCGCTGAAATTGCTGTTGACGGGAATATATCGGAAGCAGAATGGGGTGCAAATTTCCCGATTTTTATCGGTCATAAAAATTCTACAAATCTTACAGCCGCCATTCGGCATTATGGTCAAAACCTATATATCTGTATGATGGTGAACGATAAAAACTGTAGTTCAGACCTTATAGATCCAATGAAAACTGATGGTGTAAACGTGTATATCGATGCTGGCAATTTGAATTTGCTTGCTCCTGATAAGGGAATTTTTAAAATAGGATGCAATTATAAAGGAGAAACAAAGTTTTGGGAGGGCGCCAATGGACATTGGAAAGAGCAAAAGATAAACAATGTCATAAGCAAAACAAAATCAGATTCTAACGGCTACCAAATTGAATTATCAATACCCCTCTCAGATATTAAAATACAATCTAAATCTGACTTTCGGATTAACTTTGGGTTGGTTGAATATTCTTCTACATTAAATTGGTACGAAGAAAATATTACCAACTCCGATGCTATCTCCTCGAATACCTGGTTGCATGTAGCATTTCAATAATACAAAAAACAAAATGAACAACAACGCAAATCACAAAATAAGAACATTGATTTTTGCAATGCTCACCTTGATTTCTTTTGGACGATGTAGCGAAAAAAGTCCCAATCAAATCAATCTGGCAAAACCCAACTTTACCAATCCAGTGTGGGATGGTGCTGACCCTTGGATGGTGAAACAAGGCGATGATTACATTTATTGCTGGTCATCCAATAACTCGATTATAGTATCCAAATCGAAAAAGTTAACTCTTCAAGGCGAGCTGAAAAATATATGGACGGCACCTTCTACCGGCTGGAATCGCTCCTGCGTCTGGGCTCCTGAAATTCATTTCATACAAGGCCGCTGGTATGTGTATTACGCCGCAGGAGAATCCGGCCCACCTTTTATCTATCAGCGGGCAGGGGTATTGCGCTCCAAAACCGATTATGTTTTCAGTGATTACGAAGACTTGGGTGTCTTTTACACAGGTGATAATCCTGCTGATCCGGCAACAAACATATGGGCCATTGATATGACCATTTTCGAACACAAGGGAAAACTTTACGCGATTTGGTCTGGATGGATAAAACAGGAAGCCACCGATGTCACACCACAACACCTGTTTATTTCGGAAATGGAGAATCCATATACATTAAAAGGTAAAAGAGTAAAAATCTCCTCCCCGGTTGAAAGTTGGGAAACCGGTGGTCCGCTCAACTTAAACGAGGGTCCGGAAATCCTGAAGAATGGCGAGAAAGTATTCCTCATTTATTCATGCTGCGAATCGTGGTTGGTGGAATACCGTCAGGGAATGCTTCAACTGATCAATCCGGATGGCAACGTGTTGGATCCAGCGAACTGGAAGAAGACAGGACCAGTATTTCAAGGAAACTCAAAGGTTTATGGAGTTGGTCATTGTTCATTCGTGAAATCACCTGACAACACTGAAGACTGGATTATTTATCACTCGAAGAAGAGTACTTCTCCAGGCTGGGAACGCGACGTGAGGATGCAGACGTTCTCTTGGAATGCAGACGGAACGCCAAACTTTGGAGAATCAATACCCGCAGGAAGAGCTATTCCACTTCCCTCTGGAGAAAAATGATAACGGACTTGAATAAAAACTATAAAACTAAATTACAATGAGAAAGACTTTCTTGATTATGTTAACTGCTTTAATAGGAGCATTGGTTGCCTGCCAAACCCAACAAAAGAAAACTGTTCCTGTTTCAAACCGTTGGACAGAAATACGGGCACAACAATGGGGCACTAAAAATGGCTGGCTTAGAGGAAGTAATTTTAACCCAAGTACAGCCATCAACCAACTGGAAACCTGGCAGGCCGAATCGTTCGACACAACCACCATCAATCGCGAACTTGGGTGGGCCGAAGGTATTGGCATGAACGTAATGCGCGTATACCTTCACCATCTGGCTTGGGAAGTTGACAGGGAAGGCTTTAAGAAACGTATGGATTGTTTCCTAGGAATTGCTTCCAAACACGGTATTAAAACAGTCTTTGTTTTCTTCGACGATTGCTGGAATCCAACCTACAAAGCCGGAAAACAGCCCGATCCAAAACCTGGCGTCCATAATTCAGGATGGGTGCGTGATCCGGGTGAATTGCTATACACCGACAAAACGCTGATCAACACACTCGAAGCTTATGTGAAAGATGTCCTTACCACTTTCAAAGACGACAAACGAATTGCTATCTGGGATTTGTATAACGAACCTGGGAACTCGAACTATGGTGACCGATCACTTCCTTTGCTGAAAAAAGTGTTTGAATGGGGCTGGGAAGTGCGTCCATCACAACCCCTATCTTCCGGAGTCTGGAATTTGAGCTTGAAGAAACTGAACAAATTCCAAATTGAAAATTCTGACATTATCACCTACCACAATTACGAAGCGCCCGAAAAACACCTGGCTGCTATCGATACATTGAAACGTTACAACCGCCCCCTGGTATGCACAGAATACATGGCACGCCGCAACAACAGCCTGTTTGGCAACATTATGCCTCTGCTGAAACAGCAAAACATTGGTGCCATCAATTGGGGATTGGTTGGCGGGAAATCGAACACCAAATATGCCTGGGATGAACCCATTCCCGATGGTTCGGAACCCAAGCTTTGGTTTCACGAAATTTTCCATTCCGATGGCACGCCATACAAAATGGAAGAAGTGAATCTTATAAAAAATTTGACCGGGTCAAAGTAAGACCATTTTATTATCACAAGTCACAAAAAAAAACCGTAACTTCTGTTGGGGTCAAATTTCAAAATTAGCAACAATTTTTACCTTTGGTGAGCCTTACCCGGATGTTACAAGGTGATGGTGTAAGTTAAGTTGGAAAGAAGGATTTAATGATAATTTATCCCCTACACCGGTAAAAATATCAGATAATTTACCCCCTTACCTGCGCAGGCAGAGATTTCCAAATCGTTGCCTCCTTTTGCCAGTCCGGTACCCCATTTTACCTATGCAAAGGAACAAAAATGCAAATATTATACTCCCCGCTGGCGCAGATTTCCAAATCCGTGCCTCCAAACAGGTACATGAAGTTCATCATCTCCTTTTCGACTTTGGATATCCTGCGCTTACCCATCAATGTATTACCGACAATCTCTGCAACCTGCTGTCTAATATATTGAAAATTATAAATAACTTTGTTACCGCCGTAATGGTTACGGTGGTAACAGGATTTGCTTTATGAAGTTTTATAACAGGGAAAGTGAAATCAAAGAGTTGGAAAGAATCAGAAATCTGTCATTCAATGATTTTTCGAGGATGACTGTTGTGACCGGAAGAAGGAGGATTGGCAAGACCAGCCTTATCATGAAATCTGTGGAAAACAGTCCGACAGTTTACCTGTTTGTCGGAAGGAAAAACGAAGCTGCACTTTGTG
>JANXYV010000020.1 GCA_025355875.1 Prolixibacteraceae bacterium
ATTATTTTGATCATTTTCAGCCTTGCAAGCGGCATCTGGCTGGTGGCCGAAGGAACTAAAAAACTCGATTTGAAATTGTTTTTTCTATTTCTGGCTTTTGGGATAATTGCCCTCATTGCTGCATATCGATATACGGCCGGAAGTAATCCATACGGTTATGCGGGTTTTGGCGATTTGGCCGTTTTCCTTTTCTTCGGAATTTTACCTGTGGTTGGCACCTATTTTCTGAATACTCACCAAATCAATTCTGAAATGTTTCTTCCGGCAATCAGCATCGGACTTTTCAGTACCGGTGTTTTGAATCTGAACAACATGCGCGACATCGAAAACGACCGGAATTCCGGAAAGAACACCGTAATAGTTCGAATGGGCAGTGCAACCGGAAAGCTTTACCATACCTTGCTGATTTCAGCAGGAATGTTAAGCACTTTCAGTTTTATATATCTTGAAGGAAAGTCAACTATACAATGGTTGTTTTTGCTTTCCTTTCCATTTTTTCTCAACGATCTGATTCAAATCAGCAAAGTCAGCAAACCCAAACAATTCGATCCATTCCTGAAGAAATTGTCGCTGACAACGCTACTGTTTACCGTGCTGTTCGGGCTGGGGATTCTTCTGATGTAAGATTAACGATCAGAGATTAACGATTAACAAATAGGATGCAGGTAAACAGTAAATCTAAAATCGTTGATCGTTAACCTTCAATCTTTAATTCTTTAAATGCGAATCAATCTTGGCTCCAAAAGCCAGATCGCCGGCATCGCCAAGTCCGGGAACGATATACGACATCGGAGTCATTTCCGGATCGACTGCACCAATCCATAAGGTAACATTCTCTGCAGTAATATGTTTGGTTACATGTTCCACCCCTTGGGTACTGGCTATAACAGCCACCAAATGGACATGTTTCGGATTTCCCTTCTGTAGCAGTGAATGGTATCCAATTTCCATTGATGCACCTGAAGCCAGCATCGGATCTGAAAGAATCACCACTTTTCCATCCAGCGATGGTGAGGCCAGGTACTCAAATTCGATGTGGAATTCTCCGGCTTCATCATACTTCCGGTAGGCAGAGATGAACGCATTTTCGGCACGGTCAAAAACATTGAGCAATCCTTGCTGAAGAGGCAATCCGGCGCGCAAAATAGTTGCCAGAACCGGTTGCTGCACCAGATTCGAAACCTGTGCGATTCCCAGCGGGGTTTTAACATCAGTCATTTCGTAATCCATCACCTTGCTGATTTCGTAGGCAAATATTTCGCCTAAACGCTGAAGATTCCGGCGGAAACGCATCGGATCTTTCTGAATAACCTCGCAACGGATTTCGGAGATGAACTGATTGAAAACAGAGTCTGAATCCCCTATGATATTTACCTTCATGATTAAAAAAGTTTCGGCGAAAGTAATTAAAAATAGCCAGCCAAAAGAATGCTTTACAATATAGAAAGCGATCCAAATCCGGATTTATTTTTTGAAGATTTGGAGAAGTTTGGGAAGCCGGTTTTGATGTACCGAATAATAGGTTTGCGGCAACGCACCAAATCCTTTATAGAAGCGTGCTACTCCCGGAATATTCGAACCTTCAAAATCGAGCTTCAGGTTTTTACCCGAATTTTGCTGAATACAACCGTCGATGAGCAGAAACATGGCACTTTTTTCTATACCCAATTGACTGGACGATGCGGCCAGATAAATCACAGTTTGGTTCGACCTGACAAAAAATACGGAAGCAAGCAAATTGCTTTCCGGACCCCATGCACCAATAAGTTCTGCTGATTGATTGGCTAATGCATAACTGATTACCTTTCCCAAAGCGGAATAGTGCCGGCTTTTGATTTCAGGTGATTTTGATTTCAGGTTTGCCGCAGTAAACTTTATAAAATGGCTGATAGTATCAACCGGTCTTATTTGAATATTATGCTGAGTAGCTTTTTGAATGTTTCGGCGGGTGTTTGAATTGTATGCATTCCGGATCTCGGTAATATCAGCCTGGAGATTCAGATGATAGGTTATGTTTGTCCTGAAGCTGAAGTTTTCAGTTGAAATATTATTGCCCAGATTCAGGTTCATATCGGTAAATCTGAATTGGTCCGGAATAGAATCTAAAAACTGGCCGACAATTCCCAACTCGATTTCAAGATTTGAAAAAACGCCTAACTGCTGGGTAAAAAATGGTTGGTAAATGTAGCTGATTCCATACTTTCGCCTGTTCACCAATGGCATGACAACCTGATAATCTCCCAGCACCAGCGCATCCCAATGCGAACATATCCGGTCGAGGTACCAGCTTTTTGCATAGGCAATCGCGTTGGGCGAGCTGTCGATACATCGGTCCCATTTCCGAAAGTCAATATCTTTGTATTTGATGAAAAGAATTTCAGGAGGATTCATATTCCAGTTTTAGGCCCGTTTCCAGAATTTGTTCAAAAACTTTCTGCCAACCCAGCCATTGCCCCGAATTGGAAAGCGATTCGTTGTGCCACAGAGTGATAAATGTCCCGTTTACATTTTTAACTTCCTGCATCAGTTTTTCAATGAGTTGCCATGCATCTTCAGGGCTCATCCGGAGATAGTTTTTCATGGCTACATCCATCACCTGAAACGGATGAATTGTCAATTCAGTACATTGGTTTTGGCTTAAATCGAAAAATGGAAAAGCCGTGCAGGTTCCAGCCCTGAATCCGGCAAAGCTGGCAAATCCCATGGTAAAATCGTCGGTAATGCCAGATTTCAGCAGATTTTGATAAGTTTGGGGAAAACTGAGTCTCAGGAAATGTTGCCGGCTTTGGGTTACTGGTTTATGAATAATTTCTTCCAGTCTTTGCTTTTCCATTTCCAGTCGCCCCAATTCCTGATTGGATGAAAAAGATGGATGGATTCCTGTTGTACAAACCTTGGCCAAATTACTGATCAACTGGCGAAAAACCTGATTGGTATGCGAAATATTCCGGTCGTGCTGACTTCGGTCACCGATCAGGAAAAAAAATTGAAGGTGATCTGGCATTTCGCGGTAAGTTTCAAGAATGAAATCATAGCTGTCGTACGGATCTTTTCGATTGCCCAGAGCGACCAAAAGCCGATCGTTCAATTCACTGAAACGCAGATGGATTGCGGCTTTCAAAACTGCCCCGGCAGAAATCGGGAGGCTTTTGTTTTTATATGCCCAGGCATTGTCGATGTCGATGGTAGTCAGAAACTGAAAGGTACGTTTCCTGATTTTGAACTCCGGAAATTTATCCGAAAGCTTTTCGGCAATCCAATATGCCATCTGATCGACGATGGGTTTTTGATGCAATCCGAGCTTGAAAAGTAAATTTTCTGAATCCGGAAACCGACCGTGTTCGTCGGTTCTTTCTGAAAGGTATTCTTCGTAACGGGTTACCAGGTAGAAAACGCATGCAAACGGATCGAAAGGCAGGAAAGAGTCGATCGAAGTGGGAAAAAACAGGCGGTTCCCAAGGTAATCAACCTCCGCAATTTCCCGCTCAAATAAGTTTTTCTCAAACAAAATCGGCTGTGCTTTCAGGAATAGTCCGGAAGAAAAACTGGCTGGCGAATAGTTTATTTTTGGTAAGCCTGACTGAACAAACTCATTGGAATCGCTAGTAAAAACCACTCCAACACCCAGAATGGTTTGGAAGATGAATTCAAACGTGAATTTGATCCGGGGAGTGATTTCGGGAACGTAAATAAGGAGCGTATTATCCGGCGTTTTTTCCACAATTTAAAAAGTTCCAAGTTTCAAATTTCAAGTTCCAAGTTTGTCATTTCATAAATATAGGTGACAAAAAAGATAGAACTGACAACTTGGTTGTTAATAACTCAATTTACTTTTTTGTTGTTCCTGTTTTATCTTTGGTTAGTCTGGTCAAGCGGAGAAGGGCTCTGCTGGGGGGCAAC
>JANXYV010000064.1 GCA_025355875.1 Prolixibacteraceae bacterium
GCCAAATTCCAGCCCAGCAATTCATGGAAAATGGCAACTAATTCACTACTTTTAGCCTCTACCTTGGATGTCATATTTCTTACTTCGAGATGTGGTAATTTCTTGTAAGATAATGATATTCAGGGTATTATGCAAATTTTAACGAACTTATTTGGTTGATCTTCAGCTATTTATATTTTTGTCATGTACTAAGCTTCGAAATAGACACATTGGTTTCCACCATCCATCTCTCCCTCTTTTGACGATTTCGTTTCTCAACCATTTGTTAAAAGCAATTTGGGCTCCATCATTTTCAATTAATTTCATAATAGCTCTAAAATCACTTTGCGATTCTCTTGAGTTTGTAAGCGTATCTATTATTTCTCTTTCTAAATTGTTCATAGCAATTTTTAATTAAATTTGAATTTGACTTATCGTAAGTTTTTGCCTATATGATTAATCGTCCGATTTAAGTTTGAAATTTTCAAAATTGCACCCACCACTCCTCCCCACTTCCGCACGATTGCATCATGTGGCTTTATATTTTAATTTTCTTTATTACCTCCTGCTGCCACACGATTGCATCGCATGGCATTACCTTAACTTTTTTACCATATGATACAATCGCGCGGGAGCAATAGAAGCAATAAAATGCTATACCGTCGGCGCTTCTTCGGGTTTTGCTTTCCGCGAGGCGGCATCCACCAATTGGCGGGCGTTGTGGTAGGTCTGGTAAAAATCGGGTTCTTTGTATTCCCAGGGTTTTATAAGTACATCCATTGTGTTCATGAGCAAATCGTCAATCCGGTCGATGGTTTTTTGCAGGTTTTGGGTCGAGAGCTTGCTAATACTTTGCTGAGTGCGTTTCTTTGGTAATGTGGCATTATAGGCATCGGCCAAAGTTTTCAGGTTAGCTACTTCGGCAGCCGTTGCAAAGGGTTCGAGTTGCGCGGCAAGCGGTTCGGCATCGGCAAATACCATACTGGCATAAGTAAACAGTTGCATGTCGCGCAGCCGCTTAATTTCAGTATCTTTTACCTGGTATTTTGTTTTCAGCGCTTTGGCTTCGGGGCTGTCGGTTGTGGTTCCGTATGCTGCCATTGCCGCACAAATTGAAAGGGTGGCCGTGGTGAGCTGTGTACGGGCTTCGTTCTTACCGGCGGTAAGTTCAATGCCTTTGTTCAGTTGTTCTTCGTTGTACTGGCCGGTTTCGGTGATCAGGTTTTCGAGGGTACCGAGGGCGTCGCTTAACCCGGGAGTGATGTTAACCAGTTCTGCATTGCCGTTTAAAATACCGGCCACAGCGCGGCTCATCTTAATTTTACTTTCCTGTTGCTTTTTCATGGTTTGGTTGATTTAAGTGTGGATAATAAATTTATTGATGACTAAATTTACAACATTCTGATGAAAAAATAACTATCGCTGGCATAATTTTTTTCGATTTTTTTTAATGATCTTTATTCGAATGGCTCCGGAAATGAATCAAAAAGAAAATAGATATCTTTTATAACATCGAATACCCCGAAAGGGGTAAAATTTGAATAACCGTGTGTGAAACGCACGGAAATAGCATCAAACCAACCTCAACCCCGAAGAGGGTTGAATATTAATCTGATTAAATTCAGCCCATTCCGGGGCTGTTGCCCCGCGCTGCCGCACGATTGCATCGTGTGGCATTATTTTTTTTCTTCTTTTCCATGCGATGCAATCGCGCGGAAGCGTGTTATTCATATTTTGTCCCTGCGGGACACTGATTAAACACTCAAAGAAATATCTACTAAAATAAAATTGGTCTCAGAAATTGTTTAAAATTTCCCAAAGGGAAAATAGATGGGTAGAAAAATATCGCAGCAAATTGATATTGTCCCGGACGGGACAAGAGATGTTTTAAAAATATCCCTTTTCTACCCATATTTTGTTCCAAATGGAACCAAAGACTATTTATTGCGCGAGGTTATACATCCATTGTTTGACTTTTACTCTCCATTGCATGAGATTCGGGAGTATTGCAACAACTTACACTGACATTGTGGCATTCGCACTATTCATTGCAAGGTATTTCAATTCCATTGTTTGAATTTTGGGTACATTGTTTAAAGTTCACTTTCCATTGCTTCAGTTGCACCTGACATTGTTTTAGTCATTTCAGGAATTAATTGCAACGAAGCAGTTAATTACTTAACCCGCAACTCGTATCCCGCAACCCGCAACACTTTATGCATTCCAGATTTCCCATGCCCTGATGGCTTGCAGGTACAGCATTTCCAGCCCGTTTTTTGTTTTGGCGCCCTGCGATTTTGCTTTTTTTAGGAACAAGGTTTCCTCCGGATTGTAAACCAGATCGAAACAAACGTGGTCTGAAGTGATCGATTGGTAAGGAATATCGGGGCAATGGTCCACATTAGGGAAAGTGCCCAGCGGCGTGGCCTGGATGATGATCGGGTATTCTTTTAGCAATTTGCCGGTAATTTCGCTGTACCTGATCTCTTTTTCGAAAAGTTGCTCTTCAATGGATGCCGAAACGAATTCGATTTGCAATTTATTCAGGATATGCTTGATGGCCTTCGAAGCTCCGCCAGTTCCCAGGATCAATGCTTTCCGATGTTTTTCTTCCAGCAATGGGCACAGTGAATTTTCGAACCCATAAATGTCGGTGTTGAACCCTTTCAGGAATCTTTTCCCATTTTTCGTCGTAATTTTTACGGTATTTACTGCCCCAACCTGGGCCGCTTCCGCATCAATTTCGTCTAAAAAAGGCATGATTTGCTGTTTGTACGGAATGGTGCAGTTCAGTCCGCTGATTTTTTTTCCCTGTTCGAAAATCCCGGAAAATTCAGCAATACTGTCGAGTTCAAAATTCACATATTCATGTTCCGAAAGGTTTTCTTTCGCGAATTTTTCATTAAAGAAATTCCGGGAAAACGAGTATCCCAGGCGGTGTCCGATTAATCCGAATGTTTTCATATTTAAAGAGTTTCAAATTCCAAATTTCAAGTTCCAAATCAAAAATGGTCATTTAGTTGTCATTCAATGGTCATTTATAGTTATAAAAGTCATCGTTCAAAGCGCCTTTTACAATTAATGACGTGAAACAAATGACCACCAATGACTCTGTTGTTCTGCCTACTGCGACTGATCACTGATCACTTTTTTACGCCAGTTCACTCAGCTCCAGCCAGCGCAGTTCTTTTTCTTCGAGCGCTTCGGTTATTGCGCCATACCGAAGCGATTTTTCCTGCAACTGACTGCTTTCCAAAGTTCCCGAATTCAGGTCTTCGTTGATTTGAGTTTTTTCCGATTCCAGTAATGCAATCTCTTTTTCAAGTTGATCCAGCTCTTTTTTCTCGTTGAAAGTCAGTTTCCGTTCCTTTTCTTTTGCCGGCTTTGAAATTACTTTTGCTTCCGGCTTAATTTCCTTTTTCCTTTTTTCTTCTTCCCCTAACTGCTTGTTCCTCCATATGGTATAGCTTCCGGGAAAATCCCTGATATTTCCTTCGCCATCGAACACAAACAGGTGATCGACGATTTTATCCATAAAATACCGGTCGTGCGAAACGATGATCACACATCCCTGAAAAACCCGAAGATAATCTTCCAGAACTGCCAGAGTCATGATGTCCAGATCGTTGGTCGGCTCATCCAGAATCAGGAAATTCGGGTTGGTCATCAGAATGGTACACAAATATAAACGACGTTTTTCGCCTCCGGAAAGCTTATCGATCAGCGAATATTGTGTATCCGGCGGAAACAGAAAAGTAGTCAGCATTTGTGAGGCCGTCAGTTTGCGGCCATCCTCAAAATTGATGACTTCAGCAATTTTATTCACGGCATCGATCACTTTTTCACCGGGATTAAACTCAATCCCGGTCTGCCGGTAATATCCGAAACGGATGGTTTGCCCGATTTCTACCTTTCCGGAGTCTGCGGGAATATTTCCGGTCACAATATTCAGGAAAGTGGACTTTCCGGTACCGTTTTTTCCAACAATACCGACTTTTTCGAACCGCTGAAACTTGTACGAAAAGTCTTTGATCAGGCAAAGTTCACCGTATGATTTGGAAATGAGTTCCAGATCAAGAATTTTGTTCCCGATCCGCGACGAATTCATGCTCAGTTCAATGTTGTTCTCGTTCAGGTTCTGACCGGCCTTCACAATCAGGTCATCCACACGTTCCATGCGATATTTCGATTTGTGTCCCCGCGCCTGGGGCATTCGGCGCGACCATTCCAACTCGGTGCGAAGTAGGTTTTTTGCCTTTTCAACACTGGTGGCAGTCGATTCCATCCGGTCCTGACGTTTTTCCAGAAAATACGAATAGTTTCCACGGTGGCGGTATATTGTATTTCCTTCCATTTCAAGGATTTCGTTGCAAACCCGATCGAGAAAATACCGGTCATGTGTGACCATGAAAAGCGTGATTTTGGTTTTTTCGAGGTAATTTTCTAACCACTCAATCATGTCCAGATCGAGGTGGTTGGTAGGTTCGTCGAGCATCAGCAAATCGGGCTCGTTGATGAGCACATTGGCCAGTGCAACCCGTTTTTTTTGTCCGCCTGAGAGTTCCGATATTCGTTGATCGTAATCATAAATTTTCAACTGGGTCAGTATCTGTTTGACCTTCACTTCGTAATCCCAGGCTTGATGGCTTTCCATCAGTTCGGTATATTTGGTAATGTCTTCTTTGCGGTTGTGGAGAACTGCATCTTCAAAATTCCGGATCGTTTCTACCATTTCGTCTCCGGAAGCGAAAACGGCATCGAAAACCGAACTATTTTCATCCAGATCGGGAATTTGTTTCAGATAGCCAATGCGAATATCGCCAGTTTTTGTGATTTGCCCGGATTCCGGAGTGTCGTTTCCGGCCAGAATCTCCATGAGCGTAGTTTTTCCGATGCCATTTCGTGCGATAAGGGCAACCTTCTGGTGTTCGAATATGGTGAATGAAATATTTTCGAAGAGAAGCTGATCGCCAAAACGCTTCGATAAATTTTCAGCCTGTAGAAACGGGGTCATATTTTTTTTCTGCAAAAATAGCATTTTCAGACTAAGAAATTGAAATCGAAGAAAAGCTAACAAATCGGTTTATAGCCAACATAACAATCAGGATTCACCTATCTTTTCAGGATCATTTGTTTTGTATAAACCTTGTAGTCATCACTTATTACCAAAAAATATTTTCCGGAGATTAACTCTCTCAAATCAAGCGTATAATTATTTTCATTAATCTTTTCTTCAATTATATTTACACCTAAGTCATTCATCAATATTAAATTATAATTTTTGTAGTTCGTCGAATTTGGTATTATAAGATTAATGAAGTCTTTTGTAGGATTAGGAAACACCTTAATTGATTGATTACCTTGTTGGCTTTGAATTTGCGTTATAAGCTTAATATTTACTGCATATTCCATCACGGTAACAGTTGGAGCGACAAGAACTTTAATCCAACCATAAAATAGAGAGTCATTGCGATTTAAAACCACACCAATATATTTTGGGTCTTTGCCATTTGACCATTCTGTTGCCTGGCAAAGGCCAATATTGCTGATTGTTGAATAGTATAACTTTGTTTCTTTACAGGAGTCTTTCAACATGCCTATAGAATTTCCGTAGTTAAAAATTTTTGCAATTTTATAACTAGGGCAAATGCCATTAGTATCAAGAATAGGTGTTGGTGTATATATTATTTTATTTTCATTTATACCCGAAATTGAAGTAGTAATAAATCGTGACATTGCCCCTCCTTCAGTCACGGTTACGGCAATTTTAAAATCATTATTACCATCTTTGTCAATATCAATTAGATATTGTGAATTGTAATCTACAAATCCATTAGGATCTATATCAGTAAAAACAATACTATCTCCTGTCTGGCCTGCAAAAAACGGTTGCTGAGCAATACCCTTTAATGTAAATAATGTGATGATTAAGAAAGTAATATAATATTTATAGCTCATATATAGTTCGTTATTTACTTCAAATCTAATAATAATTACTCAGATTATCATAGTTTTTAAAAGGTTTGTCCTTTAAATCTTCTTCATATCTTTAATTGCTAAAACGCGTTAATTTTTGTGTAAGTTTGAAATTGAAAACTTAAAGGTCAAAATGGAAAAGAAAGAACGATTTGACCGTGTAATCGCCTATTTCCAAAAGGAAATGCCCATTGCCGAAACTGAACTGGAATACAAAGATCCATACGGATTGCTGGTGGCGACCATTTTATCGGCGCAATGCACCGACAAACGTGTCAATATGATTACGCCCGATTTGCTGAAGCGATTCCCCACTCCTGAAAAGATGGCAGAAGTGGAGCCGGATGAAGTTTTCGATTATATCCGTTCGTGTTCGTACCCGAACAACAAAGCCAAACACCTGGTTGGAATGGCCCGGATGCTGGTAAACGATTTTGGTGGTCAGGTTCCGGATGATATGGACGAATTGCAGAAATTACCCGGAGTGGGCCGGAAAACGGCCAGTGTGATTGCCTCGGTAGTATTCCATAAACCAGCCATGGCGGTTGATACGCATGTGTTTCGTGTCGCTGCCAGGCTTGGATTGAGCGTCAATTCGAAAACTCCTTTCGAAACCGAAAAACAACTAGTTGAATATATTCCGGAAGAATTGATCCCGCTGGCTCATCACTGGCTGATACTGCACGGACGATATACTTGCCTGGCCCGTTCACCCAAATGCGAAAAGTGCGGTTTGACAACTGTGTGCAAATTCTATATATCAAAACCGAGCTAATGGATGTTCAGTATTTGAAACTTCGGATCGGCCTCAATATTAAATGTTTATTTTCTTCAGGAAATAAATTTTGTTAATTTTTTGAATTTTTGCCAAACTTCGTACATTTGCGGGCAATTAAAAACAAATTTTAAAATAGACGTTATGGCTTATAAAATTTCAGATGAATGTATTGCTTGTGGTACATGTATCGATGAATGTCCTGTAGAAGCGATTTCTGAAGGGGATATCTATAAAATTGATGCTGACCTTTGCACAGATTGTGGTTCATGTGCCGAAGTTTGTCCGACTGATTGCATTTCAGTTGCTGAATAATTTCCGGTCCACATAAGGCAAAAAGAAGCTGATCCCAAAAAGGTCAGCTTCTTTTTATTCAGCCTTGCTGCAACTATGTGGTCTGATTTTTGTCAGTTAAATCAAGAATTACTTTTAATCATGAAAGCAATCTACTCTATTCTACTCATATTTGTATTTGTTTCAAGCGTTTTTGCGCAAAAAACAAACACTTCAGGAACCGGTTTCCCAATCGAAAACCTATCTTTTTCAATCACCAAAATTTATCCAAATCCGGTAAAGGATTTGGTGACAGTTGAACTTCAATCGGTTGAAGCAGCACCGATCCAGGCAAGTCTGATTAATATTCTTGGTACTGAAGTTAAAAAATGGGAAATTGGTGAAGTTCAGAAAGGCGATCAAAAACTGAAATTTGATCTTTCATTCCTCAAAACCGGCATCTACTTCCTCAAGATTTCAAATTCGGGAAAGGTCGTCACCCAAGTCCTTAAGAAGAATTAAGCGGCCACCTCTGAATTATATTCAATTACTATTTTAAGTTCGTCCGGCGGCATTTTGAATGACAAAATGAGTGAATTCAAATCAGAATTCAGTAATTTTGAAGTCTAAAACTTTAAAACAGAAGTTGTCTTTTTAATTTGGTTTTGAATTCTTTTTATCACAAAATCCTGCCCATGAATATTCAAATGGTTGATCTATACAATCAATACTTAAAAATCAAGGAAGAAATTGATCTTGAAATTCAGAAAGTCATTCAAACATCAGTATTTGTAAAGGGTGGGAAAGTGCTTGAATTTGAGGATAATCTGAAACAATACCTGGAAGTCAATCATGTTGTTTCTTGTGGGAACGGAACAGATGCCTTGCAAATCGCCTTAATGGCCTTGGAATTAAATGAAGGCGACGAAGTGATTACTACTCCCTTCACATTTGTTTCCACGCTCGAAGTCCTTGCCCTGATGAAACTTAAGCCCGTTCTTGTGGATGTTGATCCGCATACCTTCAACATCAGACCCGAACTGGTAAGTCGCCATATCGACTTTAAAACAAAAGCAATTGTGCCAGTGCATCTTTTTGGACAATGTGCCGATATGGAATCGCTTCTTGAAATTGCCCGCGAGAATAACCTATACATGATTGAAGATGCCTGTCAGGCGCTGGGTACCGAGTATATCTTCAAAAATGGAATGACAGCCAAGGCCGGAACCATGGGCGATATTGCCTGCAATTCATTTTTTCCGACTAAAAATCTGGGAGCTTTTGGTGATGGCGGCGCGCTTTATACAAACAGTGAAAAGCTTGCACAGATCATGCGTTCAATTGCCAATCACGGAATGAGCAAACGATATTATTATCAGCAAATTGGATTGAATTCCAGGCTGGATGCCATTCAGGCTGCTATTTTGGATGTCAAACTTAAATACCTCGATCAATATGTCCAGGCCCGACAACTTGCAGCCGAATTTTATGATCGCGAATTATCTGGAATTGCGGAAATATCAATTCCGGCCCGGGCTGAATACAGCTCGCACACTTTCCATCAATACACCTTAAAAGTTCCTGAAAAACGTGATGAACTTCAACGATTCCTTCAGGCAAAAGGAATTCCATCGATGGTTTATTATCCGATGCCACTTCATCTTCAGGAAGCCTACCAATATTTAGGATACCACAAAGGTGATTTTCCGGTTGCAGAAGAACTTTCAGAACAAGTGTTATCTTTGCCCATGCACACCGAATTAACTGACGGAGAATTAAGTTTTATCTCCTCGGCAATCCGGGAATTTTTCAACTAATGGAAAGCTCTTTTTTTGCACACGAAACCACAGTCATTGATCCGGATTGCCTGATTGGCAAAGGAACGCGGATCTGGCATTTTTCGCATATCATGAGTGGCTGTATCATTGGCGAACAATGTTCAATCGGTCAGAATGTCGTCATTTCGCCGGAAGTCCGGATTGGAAACCGGGTTAAAATTCAGAACAATGTTTCAGTATACACCGGAGTAATCTGCGAAGACGATGTTTTTCTCGGGCCGTCGGCAGTTTTCACAAACGTGATAAATCCCCGAAGCGCCATTGTGCGGAAAGATGAATTCAAACCGACACTCGTTCAAAAGGGCGCAACAATTGGGGCCAATGCGACCATCGTTTGCGGAATTTCAATCGGAAGATTTGCTTTCGTAGGCGCCGGTGCGGTAGTGACTAAAAACATTCCGGATTATGCCTTATTTGTTGGCAATCCGGCCAAACAAAGCGGTTGGATGAGCGAATACGGTCATAAGTTGAAATTCAATCCGGAAGGAACGGCCGTTTGTCCTGAAAGTCAGGAATTGTATAGGATAGAAAATGGGAGAGTTTCAAAAATAAACGACTAAAATATGATTTCAGAAGGAAAAAAAATTCGTTTTGCGGTAGTTGGGCAAGGTCACATTGGCAAACGGCATGCGGAAATGGTTCATCGAAATCCGCAATCGGAACTGGCAGCAGTGTGTGATATCCGGACTCCGGAAGAATGCAAAACCTCTTATCAGGGAATTCCCTTTTACCAATCGATTGATGAATTGCTTGAAATTGAAACGAATCTGGATATAATAAATATTTGCACTCCCAATGGATTGCATGCTGAAATGGCTCTGAAAGCACTTGAAAAAGGATTGCACGTGGTGATTGAAAAACCGATGGCCTTATCGAAAACGGATGCCGAACAGATCGTGTTCAAGTCGTTGGAAAGAAGCCGGAATGTGTTTTGCGTGATGCAAAACCGCTACTCTCCCCCGTCTGGCTGGCTGAAAAGTGTGATGGAAGAGAACCTGCTTGGAAAGCTTTTTCATGTTCAGATCAATTGTTACTGGAACCGCGACGAACGTTATTATACGCATCAGAACTGGCATGGAGATGCGCTGCTCGATGGAGGAACCTTGTTCACTCAGTTTTCACATTTCATCGACATCATGTATTGGCTGTTCGGCGACATCAAAAATATCAGCGGTCAGTTCAGGGATTTCAACCATCAGACTCTAACCGACTTTGAAGATACCGGTATTGTTAACTTTGAATTTGTAAATCAGGGAATTGGCACCTTGAATTATTCTACTTCCGTTTTCCATGAAAATCTGGAAAGCAGCATGACCATTATTGGTGAAAAAGGAACTATTAAAGTTGCCGGCCAATATATGAATGAGGTGGAATATTGCAACATCAAAGATTATCAGATGCCTGAACTGGAAGCCAGCGCACCGCCAAACGACTACGGATTGTATAAAGGATCGGCCCAAAACCACCATCTGGTCATTCAGAATGTAGTGGATACTTTAAACGGCCGCACACCAATTAGTACAAATGCACTTGAAGGTTTAAAAATAGTGGATATCATCGAACGTATCTATTTAGTAAGGAATCAGGTATGGAAAAAATAGTTACTCCACTGCCATACCATTGGCACGCCGTTTACGTTAAATCACGGTCTGAAAAGAAGGCGCAAGCTGAAATGCAATTCAATGAAATAGAAACCTTTCTTCCCCTACAGAGAAGGTTAAGACAATGGAGCGACCGTAAGAAATGGGTGGAAACTCCTCTTATTTCCGGATATTTATTTGTCAGGATCAGTCGCAAGGAATATGATAAAGTGCTGCAATCCAATTATGCGGTCAGCTATGTCCGATTTGAAGGAAAAGCGGCGATTATTCCTGAAAGGCAGATCGAATACCTGAAACTCATGCTCAAACAGAATTTGTTTGAAGTTGAAGTAAGTCAGGAACGTTTCGAGCCCGGACAGCAGATCGAAGTGCATGCCGGTCCGCTGATTGGCCTACGTGGAACGCTTGTCAAGATAAAAGGAAAAAGTAAAGTCGCTGTACAACTTGAACAACTTGGTTATTCAGCTTTGGTTGAAATACATACTGACGATATCCGGATATTTCATGAACCAGTGCAATCTGAGAGATAAAATAGCTTAACAGATGCAAACCCTGGGCTGAAGTTTCGTTTTAGCTGCGAAAGATCTGTACACTAACAGATGAAGAAAAGCTTAAATCCAACCCCTTATATTCCTATTCAGTATTAATACCACTAATAAAAGAGCAAAAAGTATTATTTTTGCAATCCTGAAATAGAAGAAATTAATCAGATGACAGAATACAGCCTTTCACATTTAAAAGAACTCGAAGCCGAGGCCATCCATATCATCCGCGAAGTGGCTGCTGAATTTGAAAATCCGGTCATGCTTTATTCCATCGGAAAAGATTCGTCAGTCATGGTAAGACTTGCTGAAAAGGCATTTTTCCCTGGAAAAGTTCCTTTCCCGCTCATGCACATCGATTCGAAATGGAAATTCCGGGAAATGGTCGAATTCCGCGATAGCTATGCCAAAGAAAATGGCTGGAACCTAATCGTTCATTATAACCAAGCCGCATACGATGCCGGTGTTGGTCCTTTTACCCATGGAAGTAAAGTTCATACCGATGTGATGAAAACGCAGGCTTTGCTTGAAGGGCTTTCCAAATATAAATTTGATGCTGCGTTTGGCGGAGCGCGCCGCGACGAAGAAAAATCGCGTGCGAAGGAACGAATTTTCTCTTTCCGCGATAAATTTCACCAGTGGGATCCAAAGAATCAGCGCCCTGAATTGTGGGACATTTATAATGCCCGCGTCCACAAAGGTGAATCGATCCGTGTTTTCCCGATTTCAAACTGGACAGAATTGGATGTCTGGCAATACATCAGGCTTGAAAAAATTCCGATTGTTCCACTGTATTTTGCCAAAGAGCGCCCCTGCGTCACAGTAGATGGGAACCTGATTATGGTTGATGATGAAAGGATGCCGAAGGATATGGCCGAAAAGGCGAAAATGAAAATGGTGCGTTTCCGTACACTTGGCTGCTATCCGCTTACCGGAGCCGTTGAATCGGAGGCCGATACTATTGAAAAGATTGTAGAGGAAATGATGACCGTGACTGTTTCGGAACGCACCACCAGGGTTATCGACTTCGATCAGGATGGTTCGATGGAACAGAAAAAAAGAGAAGGGTATTTTTGACCCCCCTCCAACCTCCCCCAATGGTGAGGATAAAAAACACCATAAAATTCAGACAAACGCCATGACCAAAGATAAAATTCAAAATAATTCTACTGAAAACTCTCCATTTGGAGAAGCACGCGGAACACTAGACATCAATGCTTATCTCGATCAGGACGAGAAAAAGGATCTTCTCCGCTTGCTGACTGCAGGTTCCGTTGATGATGGGAAATCAACTTTGATTGGACGATTGCTGTTCGACAGCAAAAAAATATACGAGGATCAGCTTTCAGCACTCGAACGCGACAGTAAACGGGTTGGACATGCAGGTGAGGAAATTGATTACGCATTGCTTCTCGACGGTTTGAAAGCCGAACGCGAGCAAGGTATTACGATTGACGTGGCATATCGGTATTTCTCAACCAACCGGCGCAAATTCATCATTGCTGATACGCCGGGACACACGCAATATACGCGCAACATGGTCACCGGCGCGTCAACTGCTAACCTGGCCATTATCCTCATTGACGCCACCAAAGGTGTGATCACTCAAACCCGCCGCCATACTTTCCTGGTTTCCCTGCTTGGAATCAAACATGTGGTTCTGGCGGTCAATAAAATGGATTTGGTGAATTACGATCAAAAGGTTTTCAATGATATTTGCACCGACTACAAAGCATTCATTACTCAGTTGGACGTTCCGGATTTGAATTTTATACCGCTTTCAGCATTGAAAGGCGAGAATGTGGTTGAACCTACCACTTTGATGCCCTGGTATCACGGAAAAAGTATGCTCGAATTTTTGGAATCAGTCCATATCAGCAGCGACCGCAATTTCGACGACATGCGTTTTCCGGTTCAGTATGTTCTGCGTCCTGACCTCGATTTTCGCGGCTTCTCGGCTCGGGTGGCTTCAGGAATTATTCGGAAAGGGGAAGAAATCATGGTCCTTCCTTCGCGGAAGAAATCAAAAATCAAAGAAATTATTACTTACGATGGAAATCTTGATGAAGCATTTCCTCCGCAATCGGTAACCATCACGCTGGAAGACGAAATTGACATCTCCCGGGGAGACATGATTGTTTATCCGGATAATTTACCCCGAATAGAGCGGCATTTCGAAGCGATGCTGGTTTGGATGGACGAAAAACCCATGGATCCGGATGCGCAACTTTTCATCAAACATGCCAATAACACGACCCGGGTTCGCTTCGATAAAATTCAGTATAAAATTGATGTCAACAGTCTACAAAAATCATCGGTCGCACATTTCGAACTGAACGAGATTGGCCGCGTAGTTCTAACCACGAACAAGGCCATTTTCTTCGATCCGTATAAGAAAAACAGAAGCACGGGCTCCTTTATCCTGATCAACCCAATGACGAATAACACTGTGGCTGTTGGGATGATCATTGACAAGTTGAATGCCGAAGACCTCCCTTCCAGGATCGTCGACGAAAAAACACTCGAAGCAAACAAGCTCCGGATCCATAAAGGTGAAAGCCTGATTTCGGAAACGATGCTGCAAAAACGTTATAACCAAAAGGGCGCGACAATTTGGATTACCGGATTGCATGGTTCCGGCAAAAATGAACTGGCATTCACCCTCGAAAAAGAATTATTCGATGCCGGAGCCACTGTGGTTTTACTCGACGGAAGCTCCATCCGGTCGGGTCTTTCAAACGAACTCCACTTTTCGCCGGCCGACCGTGCCGAACACCTTCGCCGCGTGGCTCACATCAGTAAAATACTGAACGACCAGGGAATCATCACCATTTGTTCGTTCATTTCACCCGACGAAAACATCCGGAACCAAGTAGCACAGATTATCGGAGAAGACAAGTTTATGCTGATATACATGGATGCCACACTGGAATTCTGCAAACAGAATAAACCTGATTTATACGAAAAATACGAAAATGATTTGATTGAAAACCTTCCTGGTGCCGACATGCTATATCAGGTTCCGAAAAATGCCACTCTGGTTTTTCAACCGGAAAACCGGACGCTCAACACCAAAATCATTTTGGAATACCTGGCCGATCATAAAATCTTCCCGATTGTTTAGAAAAAGTGAAAGTTTGCTAAGTACATGACAAAAATTTGAATACATCTATATCCGATTGAAAGTTAGGGTTTAACAGTACTGTGGCGATATATGTCAATCCATGTTTAAAAATACTTTTGGCCTTATTCCCATGTTTTTTGATTTGAATGGGCTTAAC